>JALZDV010000152.1 GCA_030862345.1 Actinomycetota bacterium
ACATCTCCATCGACGAGCACACCTACGCCGCAAAGCTGCGCGGGCGCCCGCTGGATCTGACGTACAAGGAGTTCGAACTCCTGAAATACCTTGCCGCGCACCCTGGTCGGGTCTTCTCTCGCGCCCAGTTGCTGCAGGAGGTGTGGGGGTACGACTACTTCGGCGGCACCCGGACGGTCGACGTCCACGTACGGCGGCTACGCGCGAAGCTGGGCACCGACTTCGAGTCCTTGATCGGAACAGTTCGTAACGTGGGTTACAAGCTGGAAGCCCGCGAGGCCAGCAATTCCTCGCAGGACTCCACGGCCGGGCTCGACAGCCGCCGCGCCTCGCGCGCGGACGAGGTCGAGCAGCGCGCCCGCCGCAGCGGGTGACAGCGGCGGCGGAGAAGGTTTCGCTACTGGGACGGCTCAGCGAATCAGAGGCCGCCGAGGTGGCCCGTCTGATCGACGCCGTCGCCGATGCCGACGGCGTGAGCCCGGTCAACGAGCACGTCCTGCTGCACTTGCGCCATGGCGGCGACGTGGAGTCCTCCAACTTCTTGCTCCGCGCGGCCGACGGGACGCTGGCCGGCTACGCGCATCTGGATCCCACCGATCCGATCGCCGGGCCGGCGGCGGAACTCGCTATCGATCCCCGGCACCGAGGGCAGGGCCTGGGCCGGCTGCTGCTGCGAGCTGTCGAGCAGGCCAGCCCGGACGGGCGACTCCGGCTCTGGGCTCACGGCGCGCACCCCGGCGCGGAGGCGCTGGCCGTATCCGCCGGCTACAGCCGTACCCGCGTGCTCTGGCAGATGCGCAAGTCCCTCCTGGCTCTGCTTCCGCCGCTGGAGATCCCCGACGGTGTGCGGTTTCGGCAGTTCCGACCGGCAAGAGATGAGACCGCCTGGACCGCGTTGAACAACGCGGCCTTCGCCGATCATCCAGACCAGGGTGGTTGGAGTGAGCAGGACATCCTGCTTCGGGAGAAGGAGCCCTGGTTCGACCCGGCCGGCTTCCTGCTGGCCGAGCGAGCCGGTTCGACCGGCGGGGCAGGACCCCACCACGAGCCGGATCTGATCGGCTTCCACTGGACCAAGATCCATGGCTCGCAACCGGCTCACTCCGAGTCCGACACGCACGCCCACGAGCCGATCGGCGAGGTGTACGTGCTCGGCGTACACCCCGCGGCGCGCGGCATCCGGCTGGGCCCGGCTCTGACAATCGCCGGCCTGCGATACCTGCGCAGCCGGGGTCTGCGCCAGGTCATGCTCTACGTCGATGAGTCCAACGCCCCAGCCATCTCGATCTACTCGGGCCTGGGCTTCACCCGCTGGGACACAGACATCACCTACACCCGCGACTAGGCGGGGCCCGGAGTGGCCTACCCCGGAGCAGAGATAGGCATGTCGGGTTCATCTTGCGTTCATCCGTCGTCGTGCAATGCAACACCTGCCTCCACTTGTATCGCTCTTGGCCGCCGACAGCTGTCGGTGACCTCGATGTCGCGGGCGCTGTGCTCGGCGACTGGAACGAAGGCGACAGGTGTGACTAAGAGGCTTCGAGGACCAATGAGGGCCCTGGCTGCGGTGTCGGCGTTCATGCTGGCCCTGACTTCCTGTGGGGGCCAGGACGCCGGATCATCGGGCTCAGGCGATGGCGACCAGCTTTCCGGCGAGGTGAAGGTGGACGGGTCGAGCACGGTCGCCCCGCTCAGTGAGGCTGCCGCGGCGTTCTACGCCGAGGAACAGCCCGATGTGAATGTCACCGTCGGAACCTCCGGCACCGGTGGTGGCTTCGAGAAGTTCTGCAACGGTGAGACCGACATCTCCGACGCGTCCCGCCCGATCAAGGACGAGGAGATCGCGGCGTGCGAGGCTAACAGCATTACCTACGCCGAACTGACCGTGGCCAACGACGCCCTCACCGTCGTGGTCAACCCGGCGGTCGACTTCGCCGACTGCCTGACGGTGGAACAGCTCAACGCGATCTGGGGACCGGAGTCCACAATCGCAAACTGGAACGAGGTCGATCCGAGCTTCCCCGATCTGCCGCTTGACCTCTACGGCGCAGGCACGGACTCCGGCACGTTCGACTACTTCACGGACGTGATCAACGGTGAGGAGGGTGCCAGCCGGACCGACTACACGCCGTCCGAGGACGACAACACGACCGTTCAGGGCGTTATCGGCTCCGAGGGCGGAATGGGTTACTTCGGCTTCACCTACTTCGAGGAGAACGCCGACAGCCTCAAGGCGCTGGAGATCGACAACGGCGAGGGTTGTGTCGCTCCCAGTCTCGAGACCGCCCAGGACGGCAGCTACGCCCCGCTGTCGCGGCCGCTGTTCGTCTATGTCAGCGACGAAGCGGCTGAGCGACCCGAGGTCAGTGACTTCGTCAACTTCTACATCGAGAACATCGACGACATCGTGACCGAAGCGCAGTACGTTCCCTTGACCGAAGAGCAGAAGGCGACGCTGGCGGACGCGTTCGCAGAACTGACCGGCTGATTGCGGTTTCATGTCAGTGACCGAAATAGGGTCGCCCGTCCCTGCGCGCCAGCCGACCGGGCTGGGGCGCAGGGGTAACCGCGCCGGTGAGCGGGGCGTCGAGGCGCTGCTGTTCATCGCCGCCACCGTCGGTGTGCTCACCACCGTTGGGATCATCATCGCGCTGGTCTTTCCGACCATCGACTTCTTCGGCGACGTGGGCATTATCGAGTTCCTGACCGGTGATGCGTGGACACCGCTGTTCGCCGACAAGGAGTACGGCGTCCTGCCGCTGTTGGTGGCGACCCTGGTGGTGACCGGAATAGCGACGCTCATCGCAGTGCCGCTGGGTCTGGGGGCCGCGATATATCTGGCCGAGTACGCCCGACCGCGCGTGCGCCAGGTGCTCAAACCGTTGCTGGAGGTGCTGGCCGGCATTCCCACGGTTGTGTACGGGTTCTTTGCGCTGGTGGCCATCGGGCCGCTGATCCGAGATTACTGGCCGGGCGGGGACAAGCCGTCGTTCCAGAACCTGCTGATCGCCAGCATCGCGATGGGGATCATGATCGTGCCGACCGTGGCAAGCCTCGCTGAGGACGCCATGACCGCAGTGCCGCGCAGCCTTCGCCAGGGTGCCTTCGCCCTCGCCTCGTCGCGCATGCAGGTTGCCACGAGGGTGGTCTTTCCGGCGGCATTGTCCGGCATCGTCGCAGCCATCGTGCTGGGCATCTCCCGGGCGATCGGCGAGACGATGATCGTCACCATTGCCGGCGGCCTGATCTCCAACCAGATCATGTTCAACCCGATAGAAGGCTCCGCCACGATGACCGCCTACATCGCGAGCGCCGGCCAGGGTGATCTCCCGCTGGGCACCGTGGAATACAAGTCGATCTTCGCGGTCGGTGCACTGCTGTTCATCATCACCTTCGCGCTCAACATCATCAGCTTCCGCCTGGTGCGACGGTTCCGGGAGGTCTACGAGTAATGGCTATCGACACCGTGCCGGACGAGAGCACGTTCGTGCATCCTTCGGCCGCGGCGATCAAGCGGCGCCGGTTCCGGCTCGGCGACACCCTCTTTCGACTGGCGTTGCAGTTTTGCCTATTAGTCGCCTTCTCCTTCCTGGCGGCGCTGCTGATCTATGTCGTGATTCGTGGTTGGAACCGGCTCGACCTGCGGCTGGTCACCAACATGCCGAGCGGTCTGGTCTCCCGGGCCGACGAGTCCGGGCTGCAGTCGGCTCTGATGGGAACCCTGTGGGTCATTGGCCTGACGGCGCTGATGTGCCTACCCACCGGAATCGCCGCGGCCATCTACTTGGAGGAGTACGCCGACAACACTCGCTGGTACAACCGGTTCCTGGAACTGAACATCCAGAACCTCGCCGGGGTGCCCTCGATCGTCTTCGGCATTCTGGGGCTGGGGATCATCGCCCGGGTATTCGGACTCGGTTTCACTGTCATCACAGCGTCCATCGTGCTGTCCCTGCTGGTCCTGCCAGTGGTGATCATCGCGACCCGCGAGGCCCTGCGGGCGGTACCTCCCTCGATTCGGCTCGGCTCATACGCCCTCGGGGCCACGAAGTGGCAGACGGTGTGGCGTCAGGTGCTCCCCGCGGCCACCTCCGGAACGGCCACTGGGTCGATCCTCGCCCTGTCTCGAGCGATCGGTGAGGCAGCACCGCTCATCCTGCTCGGCGCTGTGACGTTCGTCCGGTTCAATCCGGAGGGCATCTTCAGCTCCTACACGGTGCTGCCGATCGCGATCTTCAATCTGATCAAGCAGCCGCAGGCCGAACTGCAGGAACTCGCCGCCGCAGGCATCGTGCTACTCCTCATCATTCTCCTGCTGATGAACTCAATCGCCATCGTGATCCGGAATCGGGCTGGCAGGATCAAGTGAGCCAGCACTATGCCGGGACGGCGCCAATGTCCGTATTGACACCAACCAAGCAAGGGGCCGGGGAGCACAGCGTGACCGAAACCACGGCAATCGTCCCACCGAATCTGGATCGGGCCTCGGGGGTCAGGATCACCGCGCACCAGGAGCAACACGATCCGGCCGCGGAGCGCAACGGTGGCGTGAACCCAATTCTCGAGCTGGAGGACGTCGACATCCACTACGGCTCCTACCGCGCCGTCCGTGGTGTTTCGATCCCGATCGAGGTACGTCAGATCACCGCCATGATCGGGCCGTCGGGCTGCGGCAAAAGCACCCTGCTGCGGTCGCTGAACCGGATGAACGACCTGATCGTCGGCGCGCGGGTCTCCGGACGGATCACCTTCCACGGTCAGGATCTCTACGAGGCCGGCGTCGACCCCATCGAGGTGCGCCGCCGGATCGGGATGGTCTTCCAGCAGCCGAATCCGTTCCCGAAGTCGATCTACGACAACATCGTCTACGGGCCCAAGGTCACCGGGATGAAGGTGTCTAACTACGACGATCTGGTCGAGGAGGCGCTGACCGGTGCGGCCCTGTGGGGCGAGGTCAAGGACAAGCTGAAGTCCAACGCTCTGGCCCTGTCCGGTGGCCAGCAGCAACGGCTCTGCATCGCCCGCACGATCGCGGTGAAGCCGGAGGTCATCTTGATGGACGAGCCGTGCTCGGCGCTGGATCCGATCGCCACCGCGAAGATCGAGGATCTGATGGCCCAGTTGACCAAGGACTACACGATCGTGATCGTCACGCACAACATGCAGCAGGCGGCGCGGGTCAGCGACAAGACTGCCTTCCTGACGGCCGAAGTGGATGCCGAGGGACAGCGGCACGGTGTCCTGATCGAGTTCGACGACACGAACAAGATCTTCAGTGCTCCGGCGAACGACTTGACCGAGGCCTATATCAGCGGACGCTTCGGCTGACCTCGACGCACCCCAAGTCAGGACTGCGTCATGGTCGCCGGCCAAGCCGCTTCACCGGCCCCATCGGCCGAGGCCTACTTCGGGCGACTGACCCCCTTGCTCCTGTTGGTGGTGGAGCCCGAAGACCGCGAGGCCCGCACCCTCAAGGCGGCGTTCGACAAGCACTTCAGCGTCGTCCTGGCCGACAGCGCGGCCGAGGCGCTCCTGGCGGCCGGAGAGTTCCATCCTGATGTCGTATTGGCCGCCGCACGACTGAACGACATCAGCAGCGAACACCTCGTGAGCACGCTACGGCGCCATCGCGCGCTGTCCATCATCATCGGGAGAGGCGTCGATGACCGTGAGATCGCCGAAGCAGCAATGCGGGCCGGGGCAACGGTCTGCGTGGCCCGCCCTTACCAGATCGCCGAGCTGGCACCGCTGGTGCGATCCCTTAGACCGACCCGAGCCGCCCTTGCTGCGCTGGAGTACGGCCCGGTTCGCCTGGATCCGGAATCCCAGCGGGTCTTCCTGGACGAGCGAGCCATCGATCTGCCGCGACAGGAGTTCCACCTACTGCATCTGCTGATGTCACACCGCGATCGAGTCCTGACCCGCGAGCAGATCCGCAGACAGCTCTGGCCGGGGCTGCCGGACGAGCGATCCAACACCATCACCGTGCACATTCGCCGGTTGCGGCTTCGCCTGGGTGATGACCCCTGGCATCCCATGGTCATCGCCACCGTACGAGGGAAGGGCTATCGCTTCACCGAGCCGGCAGCCGGGCAGCGTGGCTGAGTCCCGTCCCAGGGGCCGGTCCGTCCACGCCGGGGCGTGGCTCCTAGGGTCTCCGCATGGCCAGCCCGCGCATCGTCAGTGACAGCATCGTCGTGGACACTCCGGCTGAGGTGGTGTTCGGGATCCTCGCCGACCCAGCCGCGCACCTGGAGATCGACGGCAGTGCATCCGTGCAGGGCGCGACCTCGACCCGACCGGGACGAAAGCTCGCTCTGGGTGACCGCTTCGGGATGAAGATGAAGATCGGGCTGCCCTACCAGGTCAGGAACACCGTGGTGGAGTATGAAGAGAACCGGTTGATCGCCTGGCAGCACTTCGCCAAGCACACCTGGCGCTACGAACTCGACGAGTTCGAGCCGGGGCGTACCCGAGTCACGGAGTCTTGGGACTGGTCCGGTTCGCCGTATGCCCTGCCGATGGAACTCGCCGGCTTTCCCGACCGCAACCGCAAGGGCATCGCCGCGAGCCTGCCCAAGCTCAAGGAGTTGGCCGAAAAGCGGGCCGCGAACACCGGCGCTTGACCGCCTGACAGTTCAGCTAGACAGGGCGACGGTCGTGGCCGCCGGTCGGCTCAGCAGGAGCGCGCATCGCTGCGCCGCTCCGGCCGATCACGGCGTAGGCGAGCCGCACACCAAGGGCCATGCAGATGACCACCAGGATCGATGAGACATTCAGTTGGGCCATGCCGGACAGCCCGTGCCCAAGATTGCAGCCACCGGCGATCCAGCCGCCGACGCCCAGCAAGAAGCCCCCCACGAGCAACCGTAGATAGGCAACCTTGCTCTCCCCGCGCAACCTGAACGCACCAGTCTGCTGAGCGGCCACCGCACCGCCGACGACGATTCCTATCAAGAAAGCGATAAGCCACCAGTTCGGGTTTCCTTCAACCACACCGGCCGATGCACCCACGGTGCTCGGCCCGAAATCGACTCCGCCGATGCCGGCCAGTATCCAGCCGACAACGAGCACGATGGCCAAACCGACTCCCAGGGCGGCCCAGTTCCATTGCCACGGCGCTCTTTGCTCGGTGCGTGTCCGCCACCGCCATAGTGCGCCGACCACGACGGCGAACACCAGCAGTGCGACCACTAGGCGCGGCAGGCCGAGAATTCCCGGGATCGTGCCCGCATCACCGCCGGGGAGCAGCGTCGGCCCGGGTAGACGAACGTCGCGTACCGCGATTTCACCGCCCATCCATCCCAGGATGCCGACTGCGGCCCCCGCCATCCCGGCGCCGAACTTGAAGAACAGGCCCGATACGCAACTCGAGGCGACTGCCATGCCGCAGCCGATGAGCAGACCGCCGACGATATTCGCCACTGGTCGTAACGGAAGGCCGGTACTCAATCCCTCGCCGATCGGCGTGAGATACACCAGGGCAAGACCCACGGCTCCTGTCCCGACGGCCAGCGCCCAACCGCGAAGCAGGAGGAACCGCCCATTCCAGGCGCCGGCGAACATGGCGTGAAAACACAGCTGACCTCGTTGCAGGACGTAGCCCATCCCGATCCCAGCAACCGACCCGGCCAGTACCGCGATGACCATATGTCCCCTCAGGAGTGGGCTGACCGATTCAGGAGCAGGCGAACCATTCGGCTGCTGCGCTGGCCTTGGCCCGTTGCTCGGTGAAGCGTCGCCGGACTTCGGTGATCGCGATGGCCAGCGGGAAGAGGTCCCGCGTGACTAGTTGGTCGTCGTGGTCGGCGCTGACCGGGTGCCAATAGACGCCGTCGGCAGTGATGGTGACTTCCGGGATCAACGACTCGAGTGTGAGTTCCACACCGGTTTCTGCGAAGCCGCGGTGCGCCAACGCGCGAATGACCTGGTCCTCGCGAGCGACTCCGAGCGAGTCCAGGAAGCGGTGGAACGGCTCACGCGTGTGGCTGTGCTCCGGGGCCAGAGTCGCGGCCACCTTCACTCGGAAACCCTCCGCCAGGGCCAGTTGCATCCCGGCCACCGCTTTGGCCCATGATCCCCGCCCTCGGTGCGAGTCGTGGACCTCCGCAGTGGCGGAGTCGAGGCTGATCTGCAGGGTCAGCCGCTTGGGGTCCATGCGGCGGAGCGCCTCGAGCCGGCGGCCCTTGAACAGCATCCCGTTGGTCAGCAGTGTGGTGGGCAGCACGTCCGTACACACGGCGACCAGTTCGTCGATGTCGGGCAGCAGGAACGGTTCACCGCCGGTGAGGATCAACTCGCTCACGCCGGCATCGACCGCCTCGGCGGCAAGGCGGCGGATCCGGTCGATCCCCAGCGCCCGGCGCTCGGTCTGCGGTGAGGACCGGACGCAGCAGTAATCACAGGCCAGATTGCAGTCGAAGTTGGTGTACATCCACAGCCGGGTGCCGGGCACCTGATCGGCAGGCAGCTCGGCGAGCGCGTTCCGTGGGCGACCCCGCCGTACGGTCGCGGTCTGGTCAGCTACTGCGAGCAGTTCGTTGCCCGTACGGGCACACCACGCCGCGACGGTCTCCGCCAGCAGTTCAGGATCTCCGCCGCCCACCGGCACACTCACGGTTGCGCCGTCCGCGACGGCGCCGACCCGCTCGACGAGGTCCAGCACCAGGCCGTGGTTCACCATCTGATCGATATTCCCTGCTGCTCCACGGCCTCGAACAGCGACGCGTAACCCTCGAGATGCGGCGGCACCCACTTCCGCAGGCCCTCCATCTCCAGGATCGGCCGGTGCTCAGGGTTGTCCCAGTCCATGGCAAGCAGCTGATCGACCCACGGCTGCACCCGTTCGTCGGACAACGACGGCAGGGCGGTGAAGTTGCAGTGCGAGTAGGTAGGCGATTCCCAGATGGACTCGAAGGCACCGGGCATCAGCTCCTCGCGGCCGATCGCCTCCCAGGTGTTGATCCCGATCGCCGCGGCATCCGCCCGCTCGTCGAGCACCGCCCGAAGGGCGTCCAGCTCGCTTCGGCCGGTGTCACCGTGCTTGCCCACGTCGCTGTTGATCCGTAACAACTCAACCGCGTCCGAGCCAAGCCCCGCCTGATCGAGATAGTGCACCGGCAGGATCGCCGCCTGGGCGGAATCCTGTGAGCCGAGCGCGAGTCGCTTTCCGCGCAGGCTCTCCAACCCCTTCATGTCGCTGCCGGTCCGCGCGACGAACACGGTCTGGTAGACGGTGTCGGTGTCCCGCATAGCCAGCGCCCGGCAGGAGCCGTTGGTCTGACCGACAGTCCGGACCCAGGCCAGGTTGGTGTTCCAAGCAAGGTCGATCATGCCCTCCTGCAGGGCGTCGACCTGGCGGCCGTAGTTGGAGAACAACACGAAGTCCATCTCCGCCGGACCGCCGGTGAAGTAATCCCGCATGCCCTCCCAGATGGTGACCACGTTGGGCGTGTAGGCCACCGCGCCCACGATCAGTGGCTTGCTCATGTATCCGGTCTCCGTCTCGTTCAGAACAGCGGCTGGCCGGTGATGGCCTTGCCGTAGAAGTCGTAGAGCACGTCGGCTGTCGGGGCCATCACATGACCCGCCCGGGCGTCGCGGAAGTACCGGTCGATCTGCAGGTGCTCGGAGAACGCCGCTCCCCCACAGACCCGCATCGCGGAGTCGGTGATCCGCAGCGCGGCATCATTGGCCGCCGCCTTGACACCCAACACGTGCAGCACGGTGTCCTCGGCAGGTTCCGCGAGCCGCCCGGCCGCTTGATTGATGTAGGCACGCGTGGCAGCCAGGTCGATCGACATCTTGGCCAGCTGCGCCCGGATGGTGGGCAGCGCCGACAAGCTTTGGTCGAGGTGCTCCAGCCGTGCCGCGCTGGTGTGCCGGACGGCCGCATCGACGGCGGCCTGGCTCAGTCCGAGTGACACCGACGCGTTGCCCAGGTTGAACCACGGCATGACCGTCTGCAGCATCAGGTCGAATCCACCGCCTGA
Organism: Actinomycetota bacterium; assembly: GCA_030862345.1. Classification (GTDB taxonomy): domain Bacteria; phylum Actinomycetota; class Actinomycetes; order Mycobacteriales; family Geodermatophilaceae; genus JACCQS01. The sequence goes on from JALZDV010000152.1 coordinate 9,993, forward strand.
GGCGCCTAACCGATAGCTCTCTGGCACCTCTGCGGCGAAGGTCATCGGCGACGAGGCATTACCACGCAGGCCAAGACCTTTCCAGTCCCCGGTGACGTTCACGCCCGCCGTGTCGGCCGGGATCGCGAAGATGTCCACCGTGTCGGCCCCGGGCGTCAAGGTCGAGGCGACGTAGACGTCCGCGTGACCGGCGGATGTCACCCAGCTCTTCCGTGCGTCGAACCGGACGACCCCATTGCTCTGGGCCTGGGACACCGGCGCCCAGAAGTGCGACCGGGAACCAGCTTCGGAGAAGGCCAGCGAGGCCAAGCTGTCGCCGCTGGCCAGGGCGGGGATCAGGTCCGGTAAGCCGGGAGGGGGCGCTGCGGCGGCCACCATAGACGCGCTGACGTGCATTAGATAGATCATGGCCGTCGACCCGCAGGCACCGGCCAGAGCGCTCGTGAAGTCGACCAGGTCCTGCGGTCCGCCGCCAAGACCGCCCACTTCCGTCGGCAAGGTGAGTCCCAGCAGTCCCGACTCGCGCAGAGCCGTCACCGCCTCCAGGGGGAACCTCGCATTGACGTCCACATCCCGAGCTGACTCTCGGGCAACGTCGAGTACTGGATCGATTCGTTGGCTGAAATCCACGTGCGGAGATCCCTTCGTCCGGCCACGCCGGGCGCCAAAGGGCCGGCAAGAGGTATTCGGATTGGCGAGCTATTCGGATTGGCGGGATGGACGTGAGGCGTACCACAGGGCGCAGAATCCGAGGCCGAAACCAGCCAGCAGCGCTGCCGTCGAGCCGTTGCCCGCTACCCAATTGGTGCTCCGGCCGAATTGCACCAGCTGTATCACCGATGCGACAAGAGATACGCCACCGGCGGCAAGGTAGAGCGCCTCCTTGCCGGTGCGGGCCCCGAGGGCCCCGACCACGGCCACCAGCACCAGCACCAAAGCGGCCACGGGGGTGACCTTGGCCATCCGAACCGCATCGTTACTAGGAGCGAGGATCAGCAGGATCGACACAGCCGCTGCGGCGCTCAGTCCGTACCCAACGCGTTGTACCCGTCCGGTCAGAGTGCTGCCGTCCAGGGTCATGACAACCTCATCAGCACAGTCGCCGCCCGACCAGAGGATTGTCGCCAGCGCGGCCGCAATACGCCGTCCAATCCCGCTGTCCGTCCCGCGGCGCTGAGCAGGATGACCAGATGTGCGGCGAACATCAGGTAGTAGGTCCAGGGAAACTCGTTCGGCCCGTTCAGCACCGACAGGGCGATGGCTACGGTCTGCGCGATGCCGACTGCAGCCCAGAACCGGGTCGCCAGTCCAACCAGAAGAAATGCGCCCAGGCTGGCCTCGGCCAGCAGAGTGAGATAGCCGAAAAAAGTGAAGTTCGGCAGCACCACGTTCTCGATCAGCCAGCTGAACGGCGCGAACACCGGATAGTCGACAGCATAGTTGGTGTACCTGAACAGCCCAGAGCCGCTGTCACGCCCGAAGTCGGGTGGGGCTTTCCAACCAGCACTCTGAATCCACAGCAGGCCGACCGCGATGCGCAGGAACGCCAGCCCGATCCGGGCGCCACGGCCCTGGTCCGGCCCTTCCAACGACTCGGTCGCGACATGTCCGACTGCGCTCTGCGTGCTCATGACGGTCTCCTCGGTGTGCTGATGATGAGGCAGCCTCGGACCCCTCAGCCCAAACGCCGTGCCTGTCCCGCCGTTCACGTTGCGATCGGCGTAGCAGTCGCGCTTCAAGGATGCCAGAGCACTTGGGGCGCGAGGCGCAAAGATCCTTACGGATCGGTGACAAGGTGTTCAGGTTTCCAAGCCGGTGAACGGCCGAGATGGGCGACGATCCGGTCCAGGAGCGGCGCGTCATCAGCGATAGGCAGGCCGGGCGCGAAAGCCGCCCCGGGCCGGAGCCGTTGCTCCCCGTCCGGGACCGCCTGGGCGATTTCGGCCGCGACGTCGAGCACCTCCTGATCCAGCACGAGCGCTACGTCGATGGTCTTGGCCACATCCCATCCGTGCACGACGTAGTCGATGAGGTGGAAGCCGATCGCCTGCCTGGCGGGAAACGTGGTGAGTGGACTGATCTCGGGCAGGGCGAACTCCTGGTCCAGGACGCCGTCCTGGGCAAAGGCCGCCACAACTCGATCAGCTGCAGCGGCGTACGCGCCGACGGGATCCGCCCCGAGCGGCTGCACCTCCCACAACGCGGGGTCGCCGCCGTTGCCGACCGCTGCCGCCGCGAACCCGTCGTGCTGCACGGTCATGTGAGCCAGCAACTCCGCCAGCGTCCAATCGCCGCAGGGGGTCGGGCGGTCCAGGTTGTCGGCGCTCACCTGCGCCACCACAGCGACGCTGGCTCCCACCGCACGGGCGTGTAGGTCACGGAGATCAGTGGCTGCCATGGCTGGAGTCTGCCGTGCCGAGCAACCCCCGATTAACTTCGCGCGGCGAGGCTGGGTGGATTTCCGACCGGACCGCTAGATCAACTGCTCGAGTCGGCCGGTGTCCACGTCGTACAGGAAGCCGCCGACCGGCACGCGCTCCGGGATGAGCGGATGGGAACGCACCCTGGCCACGTCTTCGCGCAGCGCGGCGATCTGGTCGGTCACCACGTTCCACGACGTCCACGCTGCATCCTGACCACTGGCGGCACTGACCTGCTGGCGCAGTTCGGCCTCGCTGTGCATGGCCAGGGCACACCGGGTGTGCGGCACGATCAGGATGCGTTCGACACCCAGCAGGTGGACACCCAGCACCATGGCATCAAGCGCGGCGTCGGTGACGCGGCCGCCTGGATTGCGGAAAATCTTCGCATCGCCGGGCTGCAGACCCAGCATTCTGAGCGGGTCGATGCGCGAATCCATGCACGTCACGACCGCGACGCCGCGATGCGCGACGCCGTCGAATCCGGCCAGGTCGAATGTCTCGGCGAAGGCAGCGTTGGCCGCCAAGAGATCCTGGAAGGGCGAATCCACCCGCCTAGGTTAAGGCGTCACAGTAACGACCGCACCGGAGGGACCAAAGACCCCAGTCGTCGCGTAGATCGTGCCGTCGTCGGCGATCTCGACGGCACCCGGTGAGAACACGTCGACGACCGTGGAGACCACACCGTTGCTGATAGCGCTGATCCGGTTGGAATTGAGTTCGGCCACATAGATCGTTCCGTCTTCGGCGACGGCGAGATCGACCGCTCCCGAGAAGCCACGGGCTACGAGGTTCACCGCACCGGTGTCCGGGTTGACCCGGAACACCGACCCGGTGTTGGGAATGTCGGGGACCCCTGGCAGCGAGCTCACGTACCAGAAGCCGTCCGGGCCGACCTCCACATCGGTGGGGACCGGTTCAGACGAGTAGACCCGGCCGACCGTGCACAGCGGCAGCCCGAGCTCGGCGGCTGCGGCGGGGGTAATCCGCTGCGGCACCGCTGGCAGCACCGCCACCGTCTTTGGCTGCTGGCCGACTGTCACTCGCACGATACTGTTCCCTGCGGCGTCGGCAACGGCATAGCTGATCGGGCCTAACGTAGCGACCTTGTACGGGTTGGACTCGACGATGCCGGTGTAGGGCTGTAGGAACGGTGGCAACTTGGCCTGGCAACCGGCCGGCAGGTTGAGGAAGCCGTAGCTCTGCTCGCCGTCGGGATTGTTCTGCACCTCGTGATCCTGCAGGGACGCCAACGTGACGTGACTTCCGTTGGGTGCGACGAGTTCCAGTGTCGTGTCCAGCGGAGGCGCTTCCTCCTCCGGGAAGGTGGACAGCGTGATCGCTACGCCACCCAGAACCGTGCTGGCCACTCCGGAAACGGAGTCGCCTCGGAAGAGGACGCTGCGTGCCCCGCTGGGCAGCACTCTGGTGATCTGTCCGGCGAAGGCCTCGGCAACGTAGATCGTGCCGTTGCCGCTCACGTCGAGACCCAACGGCCCGATCAAGCCTTCGATGACTGGATCCGAGACCGACCCGGTTGTTTCCTCTGCGCCGGCGGGTGACGTCATCAAGACCGACATCCCGAGCGCGCCTACCGCGGCGACTCCCCGCTGCCACAGCCGCTGCTGGCCCATTGCAATCCTTTCTCGACGCTTCCGATCCATTCCGGACGTCGGCACTCTAGGGGCTCGGGGCGGGCGCGCCTAGACCCTTGCGCGTTCAACAAAATGCCGGGTTGAAACCTGTCTAGCCGCAGGACTGCGGGCTGGCCGGGCTGGGGGCCGGAACCGTCGGTGTGGCGCTGGGGGTGGCGGTAGGGGACGGCGGCAGTGGCGGCGTGATTATGACCTGCACGACACCGTCGAAGGACGAGCCGACCACCAGATCGATGAGGCCACCGGATGTCGTGCCCTCCTGCAGGACCGAGTTGGGGACCGAGGCGGCGACCGTACGCGCGGCCTGGAGCTGGCCAGGCGGGTATCGAACCACCGAGGCCTCGTCGCCGGTGACCTGGTTCTCGATCTCACCGATCCCGAAGCCGTGCGCCGAGAGCTGCTCCGAGGCCTCGGTGGCCAGCCCGCGCGTGCCGATTCCGTTGTACACGTTCACGGTGATCTGCTGCGGGGCGACCGTGAGCGCGTTGGGATCCGGTGCGGGCGGCGGGGCGGTCTCGGGCGCGGGCGGGACGGCTTCTGCAGTGCCGATGGTTGCTGGCGCGCCGCCGTCGGCGCCAGGATCGCCTGGGTCAGGTAACGAACTGTCGCTGATGATCGCGCGGAACAATTCTCGGCTGGCCAGGTCGTCGATGAGGGCATAGCTCTGCGCACTGTCGACGGGCTCGTAGGACAGCTGAGTCAACGGAACGCTGGTCTGCACGGTGTCCTCGGCGGTGAATTCGCCCAGCATGTCCCCGAGGTCCTTCAGTTCCCCCAAGGTGGTGTCCGTGTCGAGCGTCAGTCCATTCGCCGCCTCATTGACGAAGCCGGTGACGGCGACCGGATTCACCAGATTCGCCGGACGAAGGGCTTCGCGCAGTGTGGAAGTCAACAGCAGCCGCTGCCGATCGGTGGCCAGCTGGCCGGTCGGGTCCCGAGCCGGATCGACGTCGGCGAGGATGGCACGAACCTGATCGGAGTCGAGCACCGATGACCCGGCCGGTACACCGCCCCGGTCGCCGGTAGTCAATTCCGCCGGGAAACACACCGGTATCCCGCCCAGTGCCTCGACCATGCCGGGCAGTCGCTCGAGGTTGAGCTCGACGTAGTGGTCCATGCGCATCCCGGACAACTGCTGCACGGTACGGATCAGGCATCCTGCGCCGGCTGTGTCGTAGCTGGATGCCAGGGAGCCACCGTAGGGATCGGCCAGGCCGGGCTGCTCCCCGATCGGGCAGGCCGGCACATCGGTGTAGGCGGTCAACGGAAGACTCACCAGTACCACCCCGTCCCGACCCGGAGTCAGGTGCGCAATCAGCGCAGAAGTGACGTGGACATCGGAACCGCTCGTTTCGGTACCGACGATCAGGAAGTTGTCGGTGGCGTCCTGGGCTTGCGGAGACATGATGCCCGGGGCATCCGGAGCCAGAGCGTCGACCCGGTCGATCGTGCGATCGAGATAGAAGAACAGACCGACGTAGTAGGCGGCCGCCGATGCAAACAGCGCCACCAGCATGGTGAGCAGAGCTGCGCAGGTCCTGCGTATCCGGTGCCGGCGCACTTCGACCACTGCTTGTCGCGCGGCCACCCGGCGCCCGGACTTGACTACCGGGACCCGCGCTCGCGCACTCTTCACCTCCGATGTCCGCGCGGTGCCGTGGCCGGACCTCGCCAGAAGGTCGGGAACCGTGATCGGTCCGATGGATCCGGGGTCGTCGGCGAGCACGCCGTGGCGCGGGCGGCCGTCAGCTGGCACCCGTGTGACACCCCATCCCGAACAGCTCGTACAGAGGGGCAATCGTACGGGTGCCGGCACGGCGATACCCGTACGGGCCGCAGTCAGCAGGACAGCACCGCCCAGTGCGCACAAACGGCGGC
>JALZDV010000157.1 GCA_030862345.1 Actinomycetota bacterium
GCCACAGACCGTGGACAAACACCACCGGCTGGCGGCCAGTGTCGTTCGCTCGCTGGCACTGCTGCAGCTCGTGCTCGGTGATCGTCTTGCCGTCCGGCGGGGCGCTCGACCCTGCGTCGGTCATGACAGTCCCTCCTGGTGAGCGCGGGACAGCAACCGACACCCCACCATAGAGGACGACGCCGGTGCCGACCCAGTCAGATGACTGCACCTGGCGGCCGGAATGGGCTTCTCAGGTGCCACCGGCCAACTGACCTTCAAGGACCGAGCCGACCAGTGCGGCCAGATTCGCACACATACACCGCTTACATCCGATTGCCTCGGCCACCTTGGCCGACGAGGACATGACGTAGCGACGCTGCCCCGCTAGGGCGGCGCGTGCCGCGGCTCGACGACGAATATGCCCTCATGATGTCCTCATGATCAGTTGAGGACTCTTCTGTACTGTTTTGGATTTTCTGTACTGTCTTCAAGCTGTGACGGGCCGATGCGCGGCCCTCTCCGCGCGCTCGGCCTCTTGCCTGCGGCACCGGCCGGCATGGCGGCGGCCTCGTCCCTGGCTGACCGCGCCCAAGACCTTGGACGCGCGCGCTTTCGTCCGACGGACGGGGCGGGACGTCGCAAGCGTCGCGTCGGCTGCGTGTCGGGGCGGCGGCCGAGGGCGGACAGGAGCCGGTCTCGGGTGACGGCATGCGGTCACCCTCATGGCTCATCGACGTCGACAGCTACGAGCGCGCCATCGAGTTGCGAGCGCGGTGTCCAGAGTGAGTTGCAGGATCCGTTCATCATCTTCCTCCATCTTCCTTGGCACCCATCGCAGCTGTGAGATATTCGAGCGCGGTGGTCGGCGGCAGGCGAGCAGTGTCGGTTCTTAAGCCGCTGAGCACGAGGGTGATGACATTACGACGTAGTGTGGCGTCCCAGTTCGGCCACAGCGTAAGAAACCCAATACATTGCTGGTAAAGGGCGTCGATTTCATCGTCAGATCCACCGAGGGTGCTGGAAAGCCAGAGATTCGTCAAAGTATGAGCCATTGAGGAGGCCGGTTTGTCTCCCCGTCCGAGAAATGTCGTTATGGCTGGTCCCAGCCGTCGCTAGCATGCTCAGCTACCACCACAACACTACCGCACGTTTGGCCACCGAGGGCGGACGGTGGAGTCGCTACGCCCACCCCGACCCCTCTCAACGGAGCATGAAACGAACCACAATGCAGGGCGGTTGAAACCGGGGGACATGAAGTACCTACGTATACCGTGCCATGACCAGCCTGCCATTGGGCAATGGTGGTTTTCGGTTCGGATCGGCCCACCAATGTCTAAGCGGTCGAACCGCATCTGTGGTGATGTCGGTGTCGCCTGGGTGTGGCGTTTCCCCATGGATCTCACCAGGCCACACACGTTCTACCGCCGATCCGGTTAAGAGTCGTTCCTCGGGACCACACCGCCGAAGCGCACGAGCTGGGCACGGCGCGGCCACCAGGCCGATGCATTCACGGTCGGGCTACATTCCCCGGGACGAGGTCGCCGCGAAGCTGCATCGCCTCGAAAGGTGCAAGATCGAGGGATTACCGGGACACGCCCTCGCCAGTCGCTTGGTCGGGCCAGGGCCGGATGGCCCGTACCACCGCAGCCGAACGCCGACCGAAATCCCTTTCTGCGGTGGAGACGTCGATGAACCCGGCGTCTCGGCAAAGCGCGGCGAACGACTCGGCCTGTTGGGCCGTCCAGCCGTGGCTGGCCAGCCCGCTCGCTCCCGGCCGGACCCGGCGCTCGATGGCGAGCAGGCGACCGCCGGGCCGCAGCACCCGGTACGCCTGTGCCAGGCCGGCTGAGACGTCGCTCCAGTGGTGCACGCTCGCGACCGTCCACAGCACCGTTGCCGAGGCGTCCGGGATCGGGAGGTCCTCGGCGCTGCCGTGGATCCAGCTGACGGCTGCGCGGTCCCGGGACCCGACGCGGTTGCGGGTCACCGCTCTGGCGATCCGGAGCATGTCGGCCGAAGAGTCGACCCCTGTCACCCGCGCACCCGCCCGAGCGGCCAGGCGGACCGCGTTGCCCGGCCCGCAGCCTACGTCGACCACCCGGTCGGCCGTCGACAGCTCGGCGAGGCCGACGACGAGCCGAGCGGCCGAGCGCCCGAGGAACAGCATCGCCAGCCCAGCCAGTACGCCCGTCACGCCGGTGCAGCCGATGTAGGCGGCGTGGTGGTTGACGGGTAGCACCTCCGGACCTGCGGGTTCCGGACTCATCGTGCTCGCTCCTTTGCTCGGATGATCGATCGAGACCCAGCTTGCCGGTTCAAGCTGACTTGAAGTCAAATACCGGGGTGGACTACATCCCGATTGGGTCGCCCGCCGATCGGCTCGGGCTGAACCCCTCCACACTGCGCTACTACGACGAGCGGGGCCTGGTGCGCGCGTCCACCCGGCGGGCCGGGCGGCGGATGTACGGGCCCGACGAGCTGCGTCGGCTCGCGTTCATCAAGATCGCCCAACGGCTGGACCTGCCACTGGACACCGCCGCAGCGGTGCTGGACGCACCTGGACCGCGGTGGCGGGACACCGTACGGCGCCAGATTGAGGAGCTGGAGGAGGTCGTGGCCCAGGCCCGGGATGCGCAGCGGTTCCTGTCCCACGCGCTGCGCTGCCCGACCGACCATCCAGCCCGCGAGTGCGAGTTCATGGTCGCCACGCTGGACCGGCTCGCCGACGGCGGGACTGTCGAGCAACTCGTCGCGGAGCACCGCTAACCGAACAGCTGTTCCGCGGGCCTCACAAGTGGGTGCAGTTCCGCCAATGGGCAGCCCGAGCGGGCTGCCTTGAGCACCGCCGCGCTGGACCGCGCCGGAGGCTGCCGACAACCGAGCATGCGATGTCACACCCCGCACGGGTCGTGATGCACAAACAGGATCACAGCGCCGACCTCAAGGTTCGCAGGAAGGTTTCCCGAATTATCGAAGCACTCGCCGACAAGGCCCTACGTCTGACCGAATAGCTCCACCGCACAGCTGGCGACCGAAGAATCCCGGCAGAGCCGCTACGCCCACCTGGATCCCTCCCTGCGGAGCACGGATCGAGTGAGAATTACAAGACAATTGAAAAACCAGACGTTGCCAGTAAAGTGTAGGATCTCACGGCTGGCTTCATTTTCTCAGGGGCGCTTTCATCTCGGTTTCATTTGTGAAGCGTGGTTGAGGCTAGGCCGCTGGGTGGTGTTGCTGACACTGCGAGGTTGCTGCGGGTCCGAGTGTTTGCCCGGTGGGAGTGTGTCTGCGTCGATAGCGACTCGGACGCGGGTAGTGGCGATGGCTGATACAGCCGATCCGGTGTCGACGATGGTCTGTTACCGAGACGCCGACATGCGCTCGGAGGTGGTCCAGCTGTGGCCTCGGTCGATTTTGACGCGTTGATTTTAGCATTGCCCTGGTGGACTTTTCGTTGGTACAAGGGGCAGAAGCATTACTCGGGCTCCTTGTGGTCGACCGTTCGGATCTGGTGATCTATGAGTCCCGGCTGGAGTTGGCGTGCTTGCTGTTCGCGGGCTTCGATGTGTCGGTGCGCCATATTTCGGCCCAACCGTTTCTGTTGGAGGCCGAGGTCGCCGGGGCGGTACGCAAGCACATTCCGGACTATCTGCTGGCCACCGACGCCGGGCCGCTGGTGGTGGATGTCAAGCCACAGCATCGGGCGACCACACGGCGCGGGAAAGCCTGGCCGGCGCGACGCGCGGTGAGGTCAAGCGGTCGGCGGCTGGTAGACGCCGGTAACCGTCGCCGCGGCACGCTCTAGCAGCCACAGCGTCCTTTCCACTGGCGTGTAGGCAGGGGTGAACGTCCGAACGCCGGGTAGGGCGGCGGCCGATTGTTGGCAGGGGTGTGGCGTTCGAGCGGGTCGGGCAGGTTGGGCATTGTGGGGTCATGAAGTATGTGTTGCTGATCTGTGACGATGAGAAGGTGTCGCCGTCCATGGAGGAGATTGCGGCGGACCCGGCGCATCAGGCGTATGCAGCGGAGGTGGATCGGCGGGAAGCCAGTCTCGGTGGTGCGCGGCTGCGTCCGGTGGCGGATGCGACGACGGTCCGTGTCCGTGATGGGGAGACGCTGGTGTCCGATGGCCCGTTCGCGGAGACGAAGGACTTTATCGGCGGTATTGACATCATCGAGTGTGCCGACCTGGACGAGGCGATCGCGCTCGCGGCACGGCACCCCTACGCGAGTTGGGGTTGTGTCGAGGTCCGCCCCGTGTGGGAATGACCGCGCCAGAGGAGGTTCGTGCCGCGGTCGACGCGGCGTATCGGGACGAATGGGGCCAAGTGGTCGCCACGCTGATCGGGCTGACCGGGGACTGGGACCTGGCCGAGGATTGCGCGCAGGACGCGTCGCCGCCGCACTGGCGACGTGGGCGCGCGATGGAATTCCGGCTCGTCCGGGTGCGTGGCTGACGACGACGGCACGTCACCGGGCGACCGATCGGCTGCGGCGCGACGCGACGGGAGCGGCGAAGGTGCGGCAGCTTGCTGTGCTGGAGCGGGATCCGATCGAGCCGTCGGCGGAGGAGATTCCTGACGAGCGGTTGCGACTGATCTTCACGTGCTGCCATCCCGCGCTGCCGTTCCCTGCCCGGGTCGCCCTGACGCTACGCACGTTGGCGGGGTTGAGCACGGGTGAGATTGCCAAGGCGTTCCTGACCGCCGAGCCGACGATGGCGCAGCGCCTGGTGCGCGCCAAGCGCAAGATCGTCGAGGCCGGGATACCGTACCGGGTTCCACCGGCGGAGCTCCTGTCGCAGCGGCTGACCGCGGTCCTCGCGGTGCTGTACCTGATCTTCAACGAGGGCTACGACGAAGAAGACGGGCGCAGGGCACTGGCCGCTGAGGGGATCCACCTCGCCCGGACGC
>JALZDV010000168.1 GCA_030862345.1 Actinomycetota bacterium
CGGCAGCGGTCCAGTACAACGGGATGCTGACTGCCGGTTGGCCGGTCACGTTGTAGACCGCGGTGTAGGCGGCGTAGCGCTTCTGCCTTTCGAAGTCCGGCGCGCCGGGCCCGTCCTGGCCGAACCAGCCGATCGGGCGAGCAGGCATCGTGCAGACCGGGGTCAGCAGGACGTCGTAGCCAGCGGTGTCCTGCACCCAGCGGCGGGCGAACAAGCGCAGGGCGTAGAGGCCGTCCATCGCCTGTTTGGCGCTCAGCGACAGACCACGATTGCGTAGATAGGCCGTCAGCGGCTGCAGTTCGGCCACCTGGCTCTCGGTGATGGGCAGGGTCGTACCTGACAGCGACCACACCGTCTCGAAGTTCTCCACGACCGTGGTCGTGAGTGGTGGGGTCGAGACGTCCGCGACCTCATGGCCGAGGTACTCCAGCAGAGCCGACGCCTCCAGCCAGGCCTTCTCGACCTCTGAATCGACATCTGCCCCGGGCATCCCGGAGTCCAGGTAACGCCCGATGCGCAGCCGGCCCAGGTCCCGGTCGGCGTAGGACAGGAACGTCTCCCCGACCGGAGGCGGCGTAGCCCAGTACGGGTCACCCGGCGCCATGCCGGCCATCACGTCCAGCATGGCGGCCGCGTCGCGCACGGTGCGAGCCAGCGGCCCGTGCACCCCGAGGCCGGTCGTGTCCGCGCCCAGTGGTCCGCTGCTGATCCTGCCCCGGCTGGTCTTGATCCCGAAGATGCCACAGCAGTTGGCCGGGATGCGGATCGAACCTCCGCCGTCCGAGCCGAGCGCGATCGGCACGAGCCCGGCCGCGACCGCCGTCGCCGATCCTCCGCTGGAGCCTCCGGACAGCAGGTCGGTGTCCCACGGGTTGCGGGCCGGCCCGGCGAAAGCAGGTTCGGTGTAGCACGGAAATCCGAACTCCGGCGTCGCGGTCTTGCCCAGGCTGATCGTGCCAGCGGCGCGCAGCCGCTCGACCACGACGTCGCTGACATCGGGGACGAAGTTGCGCATGGTCACCGAGCCGAACGACGTGCGGATCCCCGCGGTGAGATTCAGGTCCTTGATGGCAGTGGGTACGCCGTGCAGCGGACTGAGCTCCTCGCCGGCCAGGACGGCCCGCTCGGCATCTGCGGCCTGGTCCATTGCCTGGTCGGTGGTGAGGCAGAAGAACGCCCCGAGTCCGGCATACGGGTCGTCCGGCCGGTCAGCGGTGTCGATCCGGGCGAGGTAGTGCTCGACCAACTCGACCGGGCTCAGCGCCCGTTCGCGGATCGCCGCGGCCTGGTCCAGAGCGCTGAGCTCGTGGGGTTGGGTCACAGGCGCACGCTACGACGATCCGGAAGCCGGCGCAGAGGGGGGCTGCGATGGAACGCAGCGCTCAGGCGCTGACCGCCTCTGCGGGCTCCAGCCATTCCTGCCAGGTCGCATCGGTGATGCCTTGGCTGAGTAGGTGCCAGGACGCCCCGCGCGGAGCCTGCGGATTGGTCCGCAGGCGCCAACCCAATTCGGTCAGGGTCCGGTCGGCTTTCGCGTGGTTGCAGCGCCGGCATGCGGCCACGACGTTGTCCCAGGTATGCGTGCCGCCACGACTGCGCGGCACGACGTGATCAATACTGGTCGCCGTGATTCCACAGTAGACACACTTGCCCGCATCGCGGGCGAACACGGCCCGGCGGGAGAGCGGCGTACGGCCGAGGTAGGGCACTCGGATGTATCTGGTCAGTCGGATGACCGCGGGGATAGGAACCGACAGCGTGGCACTGTGCATCGCTGCTCCGCTGTCCTGGACGCTCTCGGCCTTGGCGGACAGGACGAGCACAACGGCCCGACGGGAAGACACGACGCACAGGGGTTCGTACGTCGCGTTCAGCAATAAGGTCACCGAGCCTCGCGCCATCGTCACCTCCGCAGGCGCCCGGTGCGATTCCCGCCGGCTGCGAGCCCGGACTGGGCGACTCTGTGGCCATATCATGCCCCGCCCCTGCGGGAATTGGCTCACCAGATCCCTGCAACGGCCGGGTCCGGACTCCGATGCAGCCAGGCGGCGCTGGACTGGCACCCTGTTCTGGTGATGAATCGGCTCCAGGCGACGTTCTCGCCGAACCTGCTGCCTTCGTGGGTGTCTGAGCGTGCCGAGGCGATCGGAGTGACCTCGGCGAAGATCCTGGTCATCGTCCTGGTCGCCTTGCTGACCCGCTTTCTCCTGCACCGCGCGATCGGGAGGCTCACCCAACGTACGGCCAGCGGTGACACCCCGGTCATCCTTCGGCCGTTGAGTGCTCGCGCCCGTAAGAGCCTGCAGGAGTCGGTGATCCCGAGCGAGCGGCGTACCCAGCGCGCCGAAGCGATCGGCTCGGTTCTGCGCAGTTCGGTATCCATCGTGATCATGGCGATCACTGTCGTGTTGATCCTCGGTGAGCTGGGCATCAACCTCACGCCGATCGTGGCCAGCGCCGGCGTTGTCGGCGTGGCCCTCGGGTTCGGCGCACAGAACCTCGTCAAGGACTTCCTGTCGGGCATCGGGCTGATCCTCGAGGATCAGTACGGCGTCGGGGATGTCGTCGACCTGGGTGAGGCAAGCGGCACGATCGAGGGAGTCGGGCTACGCACGACCCGCCTACGGGACAACGCCGGAGTGGTCTGGTACGTCCGCAACGGCGAGATCATCCGGGTCGGGAACAGGAGTCAGGGCTACGCGCAGGTTGTTCTCGACGTACCGGTCGCACACGAGACCGATCTCGACCTTGCTCGACAGACCATGCAGGAGGTCGGCGACGCCCTGGTGCAGGACGAGAACTGGGCGGACAAGGTGCTCGGTGAGGCCCAATCCCTGGGCGTCGAGCAGATCACTGTGAGCGCAATCGTCCTGCGGCTGCAGGTCCGGACGACCACCGCGGACCAGGCAATGGTGGCCCGCGAACTGAGGCTGCGCATCGCCCAGCGCTTCGCCGAGCTCGACATCGCCAGTCCCATCCCGATGCTGGGAACGGGAACCGCTGAGCCCGGGTCAGCTACCCCGAACGAGACCCGTTAACGATGATCCACAGATCGACAGCTAGATGATCTAGGTCGGTGGGGTAGGGCAAGATGCTCGTCGTGACAGGACCACGCGCGTCGCGGGGTCTACGTCCGGCGACCTATCGCGAAGTGTTCGGGGTGCGGGAGTTCCGGTTTCTGTTCCTGGCCCACCTACTCTCGCTGGTCGGTGACGAACTCGCGCGGGTTGCCCTCACCATCCTGGTGTTCGAAGCCACCGACTCCGCATTCCTGGCGGCCGCGGCTTTCGGGATTAGTTACGCCCCATGGCTGTTGGGCGGCCCACTGCTGTCGGCCTTCGCCGATCGGCTCAAGCGCCGGTCAGTCCTGGTCAGCACCGACCTGATCCGCGGCCTGGTGGTGGCCGCTCTGGTGATCCCGGGGCTGCCGCTCTGGCTGATGCTGGCGATGCTGTTCGCCGCGTCCCTGCTGGCCCCGCCGTTCGAGTCGGCGCGATCGGCGTTGATGCCAGAGGTTCTCGAGGGAGACAAGTACGCGGTCGGGACGTCGGTCACGAACATCAGCACGCAGGTGGCCCAGGTGCTCGGGTTCGTCGGCGGTGGCGTACTGGTCCTGGCCATCTCCGCGCGCGGCGCGCTGCTGGTCGACGCCGGCACCTTCCTCGTCTCCGCGGCGCTCGTGCGGTGGGGCGTGCGGGACCGGCCCTCCCCGTCGGGCCAGGCCGAGGCAGCACCATCACTGTGGCGCGAGACCGCGCAGGGCATCCGACACTTGACCGGCAATCCGCTGTTGTTGCGCATTGTCGGCCTGCTGTGGGTCGGGCAGTTGTTCGTGACTGCCCCGGAGGGCATCGCCGCTCCGTTCGTCGATGGTTTTGGGTACGGACCAGTTGGTGTGGGGCTCTTTCTTGCCGCGAGCCCGCTTGGATTGGTCATCGGCGGTGTCGTGGTCGGACGACTGTGCCCGCCGGATCTGCGCGAAAGGCTCACCTATCCGCTCGCGGTGTTCTCGATGGTCCCGTTGATCCCGGCGGGCCTGATCGACAACTTCCCAGTGGTGCTGGTCCTGTTCGTACTGTCCGGATTCGGTGCGAGCTACCTCATTCCGCTCAACGTGAGCTTCGTCCGCGCCGTGCCGCCAGCCTTTCGCGGTCGGGCCTTCGGAGTCGCAGTCAGCGGGCTGTACGGCTGCCAGGGCCTGGCGGTCGTGTGTGCCGGGGCGCTGGCGGAGCGGATGTCGGCAGGCACAGTGGTGGTCTGGTCCGGCGTCCTTGGCGTACTGGCCCTGGTCGCGCTCCGGGTCAGCGGGCTGCGCAGTCAGACTTCATCAGTGCTCACCGAGGCATCCCAGGAACCGCCGGCATCGACGAAATCAGGCCCCGCTCACACTGGCAGCTCGCCGTCAGGCACCATCGAGTAGATGCCTGTCTCCGATCGGCGCCCTCGCACCTTCTACGACGAGGTGGGCGGCCACGACACGTTTCAGCGACTCGTCGCCCACTTCTATGCCGGCGTCGCCGTTGATCCGATCCTGCGTCCGATCTATCCGGAGGAGGACCTCGGGCCCGCCGAGGAACGCTTCCGGATGTTCCTCGAGCAGTACTGGGGCGGGCCGAGCACCTACTCCGAGCGGCGAGGCCACCCCCGACTGCGGATGCGGCATGCACCGTTCACCGTCGGTGAGGTGGAGCGGGATGCTTGGCTGGCTCGAATGCGAGCGGCGTTAGACGATCTGGAGTTGACTCCCGGGCAGGACGAGACGATGTGGAACTACTTCACGATGGCAGCGCAGAGCATGATCAACCAGTTCCAGGCGCCCTAGCGTGTGGTGGACCGGAGCGGTGTTCTACCAGATCTATGTTCGCAGTTTTGCCGACGCGAGCGGCGACGGCGTAGGTGACCTGCGCGGCATCACCGACCGGCTGGCGCACCTGGCAGAGCTCGGGGTCGACGCGATCTGGCTGACGCCGTTTTACCCGTCGCCGATGGCCGATCACGGATACGACGTATCCGACCCCCGTGGGGTCGACCCGCTCTTCGGGGATCTGGGCGCCTTCGACACGCTCCTCACCAGGGCGCATGACCTCGGATTGCGAGTGACCATCGACCTCGTGCCGAACCACACCTCCGACCGACACGAGTGGTTTCAGGCCGCCCGCGCGGGCGGTCCGAACTCTGCGGCGCGATCGCGGTACTTCTTCCGCGACGGTCGCGGCATCGACGGCAGCGAACCGCCGAACAACTGGCCCTCGACTTTCGGCGGCCCGGCCTGGACCCGCCTTCCGGACGGCCAGTGGTATCTCCACCTGTTCGCTCCCGAACAACCGGATTTGAACTGGAGCAATCCCGACGTCGCTGCCGATCTGGACCAGACCATGCGCTTCTGGCTTGACCGCGGGGTGGACGGATTCCGCATCGACGTAGCGCACGGGATGGCCAAGCCAGCCGGCCTGCCCGACCTCAGCCCCGAGGTACTCAACGGGGTGCTGGCCAGGACCGAACCGGACGACCCCCGCTTCGACAATGACGGGGTGCACGAGGTGCACCGAGGGGTGCGGCGAACCCTCGATGATTATCCCGGTGTGATGGCGGTCGGCGAGATCTGGGTCGACGATGACGAACGACTCTCCCGCTACGTCCGACCGGACGAGCTGCACTTGGCGTTCAACTTCCGTCTGCTGCAGTCAGATTGGAACGCATCTGAACTGCGGGAGGCGATCGAGCACTCGCTGCGCAGCGTCGCCGGGACGGGTACTCCCGCCTGCTGGGTGTTGTCGAACCATGACCGACCCCGTCACGTGACGCGCTACGGCGGCGGCGAGCTGGGCTTGCGCCGGGCTCGCGCCGCGGCGTTGTTGCAGCTGGCGTTGCCAGGCGTCGTCTACATCTACAACGGAGACGAACTCGGGCTCCCCGACGTCGACCTGCCCGACGAGGTCTTGCAGGACCCGATCTGGGAACGGTCCGGGCACCAGGAGCGTGGGCGCGACGGCTCCCGAGTTCCGCTGCCGTGGGCCGGGACCCAGCCGCCCTACGACTTCTCGCCCGAGCCCTTCAGCTGGCTCCCGCCACCCGAGGGCTGGGGTGGCCTGACCGTCCAGGCTCAGCGCGAGGATTCAGGCTCGACGCTGAACCTGTACCGGCGCGCCCTGCGGATCCGCCGCACCTGGCGGGACCGTCCGGCGATGTCCCCAGGAGCGGGTGTGCGCTGGCTCGGCCTTCCTGCCTCGGCACTCGGGTTTGTCCGACAGGACGGGGTCATCTGCGTCGTCAATGCGGGATCCGCACCCATTTCGTTGCCTGCCGGGGACCTCCTGCTGACCAGCGGACCGCTAACCTCGCTGACCGCCCGCGAGGACAACGGACTCGCCCTACCCCCCGACACCGCCGCCTGGCTCACCTCGATCTGATCGATCAGGCCTTGGTGTCGAGAAACCGTTCGAGGTAGGCG
>JALZDV010000175.1 GCA_030862345.1 Actinomycetota bacterium
GCGTCCGGCACCAGCTGTTGGAGGCGCGCGGCGCACTCGAGAACCCGGACCAGGACGGGATGATCCAGGCCCCGCTCGCGACCGACCACCTGCACATTGTATCAGATCCGATAACTGCGGCGGCGAGCCGACGAGGTCTTCCTTGGTGGAGGTGGAGTACGGGCTCGCGCTGGCCCGCGCCGAGCGGTCATTCACCGATCGCCTCATCGCCCGCATCGAGCGCGATGGCCCCGACTTCGGTCTGATCGCATGGCTGATGGTCACGTCAAAATAGCCTGCTACGACTGATTTAAAGGAATCAGACCGGCAGTGCGAAGCTGCTCGACCGCTTCGTCGACGGTGAGGTCACCGAGTGCGACGCGAACGGCCAACGGCTTGCGGCCGGGGTTGACCTTGCCGTACCACAGAGGGGTCATCGCTACCTCCGGCGGGACCCCGGTCTCTCGGAAGCCCGCGGCGATCTCCGGACGGGCACCGGGCCAGATGCGCAGCCATGCTGCCACCTCGGACGTCTCGAACCAGTGCTTGGCCCATGGCTCTGCGGCGCGCTTTGCGTACTCAACATCGTTCTCCCACGGCGGACCCTGATAGCGGGGCCGCTGGTAGGGGTCAGGTTTGGGCAAGAACAGCTTGACCATGTCGGGGATCTCGCCGCGCCACCGCCGAGGCCGATAAGCCGGGCGAGGCTGCGGAACGGCGAAGGGATTGGACATGGGTGTGTTGACCTCCGGCTCGCCGGTCACGGCCGTCCTCCTGGCTGCTGCACCGCGAGCCGTCGGACGGGGCTCTCGGGCGAACGTGTGTTCGTATCGGTCCACGATGACATGAGGCACCGACATAACCGTGGAGCTGTCGGACGT
Organism: Actinomycetota bacterium; assembly: GCA_030862345.1. Lineage (GTDB taxonomy): Bacteria > Actinomycetota > Actinomycetes > Mycobacteriales > Geodermatophilaceae > JACCQS01. The sequence continues at coordinate 861 of JALZDV010000175.1, forward strand.
GTCGCGGACGAAGCTGGTGTTGCTGCGACGCCAGAACCCGCCGGTTCGCTTCGTCGAGGCGAGATGACATAATGTCGATTATCGGATCGGAAGTAGGCGAGGTGCAGGCCGATGGTCGGCTCGTCGAGGACGTAGGCGCCGCCCTTCTCGGCCATGCGGCGTGGACACGCAACTTCGGACTGCCTTGCCATCGCGCCCGTGGAGCCGACCATGGCCCACAGGCATGTCAGCCGCCCCGCACGGTGCGCCGGATGTCCTTGATCAGCAGGACGAGGTGCAACGGATCGGTTGGGCTCGCGACGAATTCCGGGATCAGATGCTCGTAGAACTGCCGGGCGGATGCTGACTCGCAGTGTACGAGCAGCCCCCGACAGCCGACCTCGTCGCTCAGCCTGCGGGTGCCGCGCACGACGTGCTGCATCAGGCTCGCCCCCAGGCCGCACCCTTCGTGACGCTCGTCGACACCGAGCCGAGCCAACAGCACGACCGGTTGGGGGTAACCGCCGACACCCTTGCGCATGGCATCGGGCAGCGACTGGGCGGACAACGAAGCCATGGACCAGGCGTAGTAGGCCACGACCTCGACACTGCCGATCTGGGTGACCACCAGCACCTTGGTCATGTCCGCCCGGTGCGACTGTCCCGCGTAGCGGTGCAACCAGGTCGTCTGCTCGACAGACCGGCAACGGAACCCGGCGCGGGCATGCCCCGCCTGCAGCAGGGTCGGCGGCGCGTACGTCGGCTACTCCTGGAACGCCGACTGACGGGCCATCAGGTCCGCGAGCCCCGGCAGGTGCCGTGCCGGAGCGGCATGGAGATCCTCCCAGGCAGCCACCGCTTCCGCGGATAGCGCGAACTCGGTGCGGTCGGCCAGGGCGCGACGCGCCTCGGTCAACGCGCTACCGAGAACGAACTGGGTGAGGTCGGTACCGGCCAGCGCCACCGCCTGCTCGATCGTCGCCCGTTCCTCGTCGGTCGCCCGGATCTCGATGCGCGCGTTGCGACGTCGCTCCTGTACCGCCATGACCCCTACCTCCTTCGTGCGGCCACTGTACGGCCACAGCTCAGTCCTGTCCAACGGAACGGAGAGAACTCGTCGCACGGGGCCTCGCCTCAGGTGCTGAGGTAGGCTGCGAGGTGCTCGCCGGTGAGGGTGCAGCGGGTGGCGACGAGGTCGGCGGGGGTGCCCTCGAAGACGATCCGGCCGCCGTCGTGGCCGGCGCCGGGGCCGAGGTCGATGATCCAGTCGGCGTGCGCCATGACCGCCTGGTGGTGCTCGATGACGATGACCGACTTGCCGGAGTCGACCAGTCGGTCGAGCAGGCCGAGCAGCTGCTCGACAT
>JALZDV010000206.1 GCA_030862345.1 Actinomycetota bacterium
GCCGATACTCCGCCACTGGGAGCAGCGGCGCCGGGTACTCGTCCTCGCCGCAAAGCCTGCGCCCCATCGCCGACCTCCTGATCGAGCCACGAGTCTAATGCCGAGGGTCCCCGCAGGACGGCGCCGAACGCCGGATGGGTTGTAACGGCCTGTGGCGGCGCTGAGTAGGCCAGTCAGCCGGTGAGTCCGCGCTTCGGCCAGCACCAAGGCCCACATCTGCTCCGCGAGCGACTCGTCGGGAAATGCGCGGCCGGCACCCGGCAGCCGATACTCCGCCACTGGGAGCAGCGGCGCCGGGTACTCGTCCTCGCCGCAAAGCCTGCGCCCCATTGCCGACCTCCTAATCGTGCCACGAGTCTAATGTCGAAGGTCCGCTGACTCTATTCTTCGGCCCTTCGCGGCTTCGATCTGCCTGGTGGCGAAGAGATTCCAGTCAGGCGATCAATGCACGAACGCGCGAGGCTACACCGACTGTCCGGCAGTCCGCAACTCCGGGCTTAGTTAGCCTCCCGTGGAGCGAGCATTCGTCGCAGCCTCTTGCGCCAAGGCCGTTCCACGATGTGGTAGAGAAAGATAGCGGCGAGCATTGTCACCGTGACGTAGACAGCTACTACGAGGCCCGGGGGAATGGACACCAGTACGCCACTTTTCTCTGCCGCAGCTCGGACAGCGACGCGAACGACCCAATGCACCATGTAGACCGCGTAGGAAACCTCGCCCAGGTAGACGATGGTCTTCAGCGACAACACTCGGCAGAGCCAGTCCCGCTCTGATGCCAGCGTGAGGACCAGCGCAGCGAACAGTACGATCCCGATTTCGAGTCGAGGAGAACCGCCGAGTGTGGCCCAGAGGACTATGAGGGCCACGATGACTGTTCCGAGAACAGGTACACGAGCCAACTTGGATGAATAACGAGACAGCTGGTAAGCGGCCATACCGACCAAGAATCCTGCCATGACTCGCATGAGATGTTGATCGGTCACCTCATGGTTATGCACCTCGGTCCAGATGATGGCCAGGCCGAGGCCAGCGACCACGAAGATGTGCGGCGCTACGCGTAGGCGTCCGATAATCAGACAGAGGATGGGAAAGAGCAAGTAGGCGAACCACTCCGCTGAGATCGACCAGGCCGGCAGGTTGGGTGTGACGGTCACTCCCCACCAAGCGTGCGTCATTGTCAAGGTCGAGATGAAAACCGCTGGACTGTAGCGTTCCGATGGCGCGCTGGACTCCCCAGAGAGAAGGATCTCACCAAAGAATAGAGTAACCATGATCAGAAAGGTTGCCAGATGGACTGGATAGAGGCGCGCAAACCGAAAGCTAATGAATGATCGAAGGTTGTACCAGCTAGGCTTGGCCTTAAACTGCTCGAAATAAACGTGACTGAGGATGAACCCACTCAGCACGAAGAACAGGTCAACGCCATACTGACCCTGCAGAATTAACCGGTCGACCAGAGGAAACTGCCACGTCTCAGTATTCGTGACATCACGAAAGTGGAGAAGCATGACCCAGACTGCAGCGAAGATGCGCAGACCGGTCATGCTGTTGAGCTGCTCCGCCTCGCGGCTTCGAGCTTCCTGGTGACATTCCCTCGTTGGCCGATTCGCTACCATCGGAGAAGACCCTTCCACTGGTCACGTCATCGGGAGTCCGTGAAGGTCCGACAACTGCACCATTGCGTACCCGGTTCATGCCCAGATGTCGCGGTGGACATTGAAGATCACCCGAGAGCCGAGCGGCTCGAGCTTGATGGGAAGTTCCTTCATGGCGGTCAGCCGATCACGCACCGCGTATTGATGTTCGGCTGGGCACGTCACCAGGAGGAAGCCACCGCCACCGGCGCCGGTCACCTTGGCACCCGACGCGCCGGCCTCGAGCGCTGCCTCGACGGCATCGTCTATCTGGCTGTTCGATATGTCGGCCGCCAGCATTCGTTTCGCCTGCCAGCTCTTGCACAGCGCAGTGCCTACGGCACCCATGTCCCCGCGGCGCAGCCCACCCGCTGCCTCGCCAGCTAGATCCCGGAGCTGGTCTAGCTGCGGGATCCGGTCACCGACGTTCGCCGTCTGCTCCTTGAGGATGGTGTTCGCGCTTCGGGTGATGCCGGTGAAAAAGAGCAGCAATTCACCTTGGAGCCGCCGACGCAACGGCGGAGGCAGGCGAACCTTGTCGACGCTAACCCTGTCACCTGGTCCGAAGTGGATGTCGCAGATTCCGCCGAAAGCAGCCACGTACTGGTCCTGCTTGCCGATCGGCTTGCCACAGCGATCGATCTCGATTGCGCATGCCCGCTCGGCGAGCTCCTCGGCGGACACCTGCTGGCCTTGGTAGGCGAAAAGGGCGTGGAGTAGGCCCACCGTCACCGAAGACGACGAACCCAGGCCCGATCCTCCTGCCGAGGGGATGTCGGCGAGTGTGGTGATCTCCACTCCGCCACGTATCCCGGCCATGTGCATGGCTTCCCGAACCAGCTCGTGCTGGAGGTCGTCCACCCGGGAGACGATCTCCTTCTTCGAGTAGTTGACGTAGATGTCGTCGTCGAAGCGCTGCTTGACGATCACGTACACGTACTTGTCGATGGCCGCGTTGAGGACTCGACCGCCGTGCTCGCGGTAGTAGTTGGGCAGGTCGGTCCCCCCGCCGACGAGTCCGACGCGCAACGGGGTTTGGGTAATGATCACGAGGCACGTCTCGCTGACCACTCGTCTCGGGCGCGCGCCAGCGCGTCCGGGGTGCCGATGTCGATGAAGTAGCAGCCGTCAATGGTCACGGCACGGGCCCGGCCGACAAGCCGCGGCAGCAGGTCATAGCCGATGTCCTTCGGCGGCGGTCCAGCGATCACGTCGAGAACGCTCGGGTGGAATGCGTACATGCCAGCGTTGGCGAGGTCGCTCGGCGGCTCGGCCGGCTTCTCGACATAGCCGACGACGCGACCGTCCTTGACGTCGACGACGCCACACTCCCAAGGGCGTGGCGCCCGGAACAGGGAGAGCGTCGCGATCGCACCACCGTCGCGGTGCGCGTCCACGAGTATCCCCAGGTCGAAATCGGTGAGGTTGTCCGCGTTGACCGCGAGGAACATCTCCTCACCCACCACGAAGCCGCGATTGGCCAGCAGCGTGCCGGCGCTGCCCAGCAGCTGCTGCTCCTCGACCAGCCGCACCGCCGGTGGACCGTTGCGGGCAGCCACGTGCGAGCGCACCACGGGAGCGAGGTGGTGGAGGTTGACGAGGACCTCGCGCACGCCAGCCTTGGCCAGAGCGTCCAGCCAGATGTCGAGGAGCGGCCGACCATCGATTCGGAGCATGCACTTCGGCGTGCTGTCGGTGATCGGGCGCAGCCTCGTGCCCAGGCCGGCGGCCAGCAAGAATGCCTTCATCACGGGGCCCTCATCGCTGGGCCTTCCGAACCACGCCGAGCGCCCGCATCTTCGCGTCCGCCTCGGCCAGGATCTCCTCGAGTCCAGCCATCCCTTTCAACCATGTTGCGTACTCGGCCACCGAGTCCGCCGGCGTCCGCCGGGGCGCCCAGCCGAGCTGCTTGAGGGCGTCGATGTCGGAGAGGATGTGCCGGGTGTCCCCGAACCGGTACTCACCACTGATCCGGCCAGGCTCATCCGACCCGTACTGACGCCGCACCACGTCCGCGAACTGCTCGGTCGGGTAGCCCGTGCCACCGCCGACGTTGAAGACCCGGCCCGCTGCGCGGTCGTCGGAGAGCACGAGCACGTTGGCGTCGACCACGTCGTGGATGTTGACGTAGTCGCGGATGGCCTGACCGTCCTCATACAGGGTCGGCGCGCTGCCCTGGAGGTAGTGCAGGCAGAAAATGCGGCACGCGCCCGAGTACGCGTTGTAGACTGACTGCCTCGGGCCCTGCACGATGCTGTACCTCAGGGCGACCGTCGGGATCCCGTATCGACGCCCGAGGTTCACCGCCACCACTTCTTCGGCGTGTTTCGACATTCCGTAGGCGTTCTGCGGGTTCGCGATGCGCTCGGGCGTCGCAAGCATCTCGAGCGGGCCACCGCACACCGGGCAGGTCAGGTCCCATCGCGACTGCTCGAGCGCGGATTCGGGCCGCATGTCGGGCGTCTGCTCACCGTGAGCGGGGCAGAGGTAAAGGCCCTCGCCCATCGCCGCCTGCGACGAGGCCACCACGACCCGACTCAGCTCGAGCCGCTCGGCGACGATGATCTCGTACAGCAACGCCGTCGACGTGACGTTGACGTCGGTGAAGGTAGCGAAGTCGGGGAGGTAGTCCTGGTAGGCGGCGAAGTGGTAGACGGCATCCACGCGGCGCAGCAGGTTGGCGACGAGATCGCGGTTGCGGACGTCGCCGACGAAGAGGTCGACGCCGGGTGTGAGGTAGTTGGGCGTGCGGTTGCGATGGACAGGAGCGGTCAGCGCGTCCAGCACGACCAGGTCGTGGCCGAGCGCGACCAGGCGGTCGCAGGTGTGGGAACCGATGAACCCTGCTCCGCCGGTGACGAGAATCCTCATCGTCCGCGACCTTCCCACGCTTGGCGGGCATGGACCTCCCGGTACACGGCGAGCGTGCGCTCCGCCGTGGCCGCCCAGGTGAATTCGCCCGCTCGCTCGAGCCCCAGTTTCCGGAGCCGCTCAGCTTCGGCGCCGCAGGCCTCGACGATGGCACCGGCGATCGACTCGGGGTCCTTCGGATCCACCAGCAACGCCGCACCACCGGCCGTCTCCGGCATCGCGCTGGTGTTCGACGTGACTACCGGGCACCCGCACGCCATGGCTTCCAGCAGGGGCAGGCCGAACGTCTCATTGAAGGAGGGGTACACGAGGACGTCCGCCGCCCGGTAGAAGTGGACCGTCTCTTCCAGCGGCACGCCGCCGACCCACACGACGTCGCCGGCTATGCCGAGCTCGTCGGCGAGGGCGCGGAGCTCGGTGACGTACTGCACGTCTCGGTCGGGGCCGACCACGACGAGCTGCCGCCCGCCGAGCTCCGCCCTCGCTGCCCTGAACGCGCGGAGCAAGCTGGCGCAGTTCTTGTACGGCCACAGTGAGGACACGAACAGCACGAAGGGCTCCGTGATGCCGTACTTCACGGTCACCAGGTCCCAGGCGTCGTCGCGGTCACCGGGTCGGAACAGGTCATGGTCCACCGCCTCCGGGATCAGATGCAACTTCGCTGGATCGACGTCCAGGTATCGCTGCACCTCGTGCCGCAGGCTCTCCGAGTTGATGAGGATCGCGTCGGCCAGCCGGGTGGTACGCGGATAGCTCATGCGCCGGTACAGCCGTGCCGCCGGACGGACCGACGCCGGCGCCGTGTACGCGTGCAATGTTTTGAAGTGGACGACGAGCGACGGCGCCGGGCTGACCAACGGCGCCATCAAAGTGCTGAACACATCGATGCCCGCGCGAGGTAGCCGAACCGGAGCGTAGAGGTGCTCGCTCAAGGTCCGCAGCGGTGGGCGCTCATTCGACCAGGGAAACGTGATGTAGTGGACGTTGGGACCATAGCCCTCATGCAGTGGCCGCGACCTCGGACTGACCAGGAGATGAAACTCCTCACCATCGGTGAGCCGCTTGGCCATCTCGGGGATGATGCGGGTCCAGAACCAATGCGCACCCGACGGATTGGCCGGATCGTCGGTGAGCAGGTTGATGGCGACGCGCATGCCGTCAGAAGGTCTGGGACGCGATAGCATCAGAGGTCATCCTTGACTGCCGAATGTACTGGGCCAGTAGGTGCATACAGGCTTGATGTGCGTCCTCGACGATTCCATAGTTGGCCGCGTCGACATGAATCGATACCGTAGCCCGCCGGCGGG
>JALZDV010000268.1 GCA_030862345.1 Actinomycetota bacterium
CAGCCAACGCCGCGGCGTCGCCGGCGCAGCACGGTCCCTGTGGATGGTGAGCGCACGGCCGGCACCGGCTTTGCCAGGCTGCCACCGTGGCCGCCCGATCTCGACCCACCCTCAAGCCCTGGCTGCGCACGCTCTGGCGCGACCCGGAAACGCTCCAGATCGGTGTGGACCCCACCGTGGGCGTGCTGGTCACCGGATTGAACGCGGTGACCGCGACCTGGTTGACCGGCCTGAACGGCAGCCGCAGTGAAGCCCAGGTTCTCGCCGACGCGGCTGCCATCGGACTCGACCTCGGCACAGCAGGGCGAATCCTGTCCGGGCTCCGACGGGCTGGCGTGTTGTTGCCGGCTGCGATCGGCCCCGGCAATCTTGCCGATTGCGGGCCGCTGCTCCCGGAGCTGATCGATCTGACGGCGGGTCGGCGCTCAGCAGGCCCCGGCGGCCCCGCGCTGGCCGACCGGAGTCGGCGGCATGTGGTCATCGATGGGGCCAATCGGATCGGGGTGCCGCTGGGTGCTCTGCTCTCGGCCAGCGGGATCGGGCGGCTGAGCTTCGTCGACAACGAGACCGTCCGGCGTTGCGACGTCGCCGTTGGTGGCCTGCGCCTCGAGGACGAAGGCGAACCCAGGATCCTGGCAGCCCAGCAGGCGATCCGCCGGAGCTCGACGACGGCGCAGGCACCAGAGGCCCTCGGGCGCAGCGCTTCGGCCCACGCCGATCTGATCGTCCTGTGCCGGCCATGGACTGCACACGATCCATTGCAGACAGCTGAGCTGCCTGATCGGAGCGCGCACCTCGCCGTAGCCGTACGTGAGGGAACCGTCGTGATCGGCCCGCTTGTACTCCCCGGCCGAACCAGCTGTCTGCACTGTGCGGAGCTGCACCGGACCGATCGCGATCCCCGTTGGCCGGCTATCGCTGCTCAGCTGGTGGCCGGGCCGAATCGAGCGATGCACGAGCCGACCAGCGTGCTCGCCACCCTGGCCGCCGCGCTGGCCGCGGGTCAGGTTCTGGAGCATCTGGACGGGACGCGGGCGCCCCAGGTCATCGAGGCCACGCTCGAGCTGTGCCCGCCGGACTGGGAGCTGCACCGGCGCAGCTGGCCGCCGCACGCTGACTGTGGCTGCAGGAGCACGGCCCACGATCAGGCTCGATCCGCCGGCTGATCCACCAGCACCGGCTGACCCGCTTTCCCCGACGTGGACAATGGATCCGGTGAGCAACGAGTCGGGACCGATCCCGCGGCGCAGCGCGTCCCGAACGGCTCGCCTTGCCTCACTGCCGATCAACGCGGCTGGGCGGGCCACGCTCGGCCTGGGCAAACGGTTGTCCGGCCGATCCGCCGAGGAAGTGACCCTCGAGCTGCAGCAACAGACCGCCGAGCAGATCTTTGCCGTCCTGGGCCAGCTCAAGGGTGGAGCGATGAAGTTCGGCCAGGCGATGTCGGTTTTCGAGGCCGCCTTTCCCGAGGAGGTCGCCGCGCCGTACCGGGCAGCGCTGACCAAACTGCAGGAGGCCGCTCCGCCGATGGCGGTCAAGACCGTGCACGCCGTCCTGGCTCAGCAGCTCGGCGGGCGCTGGCGGGAACGCTTCCAGGACTTCGATGACAAAGCGGCGGCGGCGGCCAGCATCGGCCAGGTCCATCGGGGCATCTGGCGGGACGGCCGTGAGGTCGCGGTCAAGGTCCAGTACCCCGGCGCCGGACCGGCACTGATGGCCGACTTGAACCAGCTGGCCCGATTCGCGCGGCTGTTTGGCATGTTAGCTCCAGGGATGGACGTCAAACCGCTGATCGCCGAGATCAGGGACCGGGTCTCGGAGGAGCTCGATTACGCCCTGGAGGCCAACAGCCAGCGCGCCTTCGCCGCGGCCTATGTCGGGGACCCCGAGATCCACGTCCCGCGCGTAGTTGCCAGCGCGCCGAAGGTGATCGTTTCGGAGTGGATCAACGGGATCCCACTGTCCACGATCATCGAGAGCGGCACCGCCGAGCAGCGCAATTCCGCGGGTCTGCTGTTGGCCACCCTGCACTTCTCCGGCCCGGAGCGGGCCAGGCTGCTGCACGCCGACCCGCATCCTGGCAACTTCCGCCTGATGGCTGACGGACGTCTCGGCGTCGTCGATTTCGGGGCGGTCGCCCGGCTGCCGGAGGGCCATCCCGAGCCGATCGGACGGATGGCGCGCCTTGCCCTGGACGGGCAGGCTCCGGCGGTTCTTGCCGAGTTGCGCAAGGAGGGCTTCGTGCTGCCCAGCATCGTGGTAAATGCGCAGGCGACGCTGGATTACCTGCGGCCGATCTTGGCTCCGATCGCCAGCGACCACTTCAAGTTCAGCCGGGAATGGATGCGACGGGAAGCGGCCCGGATCGGAGATCCACGATCGGAGGCCAACAAGCTGGCCCGTCAGCTCAACCTTCCGCCTGCCTACCTGATGATCCACCGAGTGACGGTCGGTTCCATCGGTGTCCTGTCCCAGCTCGGCTCCGAGGGAAACTTCCGGCAAATCCTGGAGCGCTGGATGCCTGGCTTCGCCGCCTGAACGACCCGCAGTCCGGCGTTTATCGGCGCGCCCGATCAGTGGGCGGTCAGGTCCGGACCCGTACGACGACCACCGTGCACGGCGCGTGCCGTACGACGTTCTCGGCGACCGAGCCGATGATCGCACCGGCGAACCCACCGCGACCACGGTTACCCAGGACCACGAGTTCGGCGTTGGTCGCGGCGGCCAGGATCACGTCGGTGGAAGCCTCGTGGATGACGTGGGTGTGGACTCGCACTCCCTCGGGCTCGCAGGTCGACAGATTCCGGTGCAGTTGCTCCTCGACCCAGGTTCCGGCCTCGTCGAAGCTGGGCACACCGGCCGAGATCCCGCCCATGTCCCGCATCACTCCGGACAACACCCAAGGCCGCACCACGTGGACGACCAGACCGCGCAGTCGGCCTTCCTCCACCGCCCAGCGCATGGCCTCGTGGGCGGCGGATGACCCGTCATGACCCACCACGATTCCGCCGGTGATCGGCGGGTCGAAGCTGATGTCCTCGGTGCGGGCCATCTCTGCCAACCACCACCTCTGGTCCAGGCGCCCTTCGATCGGTTGCACGTGGGCGTGCCGGCAAGCCTCACACACGCACCGGATCGAACCCCCATCGACCTCACGGCTGCAGGTCGACGGTGGACCGTTGCTGCCTCCGGCCAGCTATCCGGGTTACCAATCCTCACGTCGTGAGGCGCAAGGGGGTCGACCATCCCAGCGAAGTGGGTGGCCCCGGGCTGGCTTTGACCAGCGGGTCCGCGGGTGATCCGGCCCGCACGTGATCGGGCCCCCGCCCTGCATCGAGATGGATGGAGGACGGGGGCCCGGAGGTGATCTGGGGCCGCCGGTCTCCTGCGGCCGGTGCCCGGGTCACCAGATGGAGTTGCGCGCCAACTGCGCGCGTCGGGCGGCACGCTCGGCGCGGCGCTGCCAGCGTTGGGCAGCGATGAGACGCCGTGCTCGGGAGCCGGCCCGCGCGTCGGCGCGCAGGTCACGGATTCGAGCTCGGGCCACATCGTTGGCGATGGAGTTCATCGCGACACTTCCTTCCTGATCTCGGTTCCGCTGGGTGTTCGGTCGGTTGGCGGACTTCATGCGGCAATCTCCTTACGGGGGCGGCCTCGTGGGCGCTTGCGGGCGATGACGACGCCGCGCTCGAAGATCTCGCCGCCCCAGACCCCCCACGGCTCAGCGCGGGCCATCGCTCCCCGTAGGCATGCCTGGCGGACCGGGCAGCCGGCGCAGTAGTCCTTGGCCCGCTCGAGTTCGGCGGGAGTGTCGGCGAACCACAGGTCGGGGTCGCGCACCCGGCACGGCAGTTCGTCATCGGCACGGGCGAGGTCGGCGACATCCAGGCTGATCGACCAGACGGCGTTGTCGGTCGTGGTGGCCCCAGTCACGGGGTCACCTCCTTTCTTGTTCGGGACTGTCGAAGGGACTGGGTGGAGGTTGGAAGAGACCTGGAAAACAGAAGGG
>JALZDV010000270.1 GCA_030862345.1 Actinomycetota bacterium
GACCGGAACGCACCCCCGTCAGCCTCGACGGCCTCAGTCACCGGTGGACCCGCTCCCGGTCGGAGTCTGGGGCGGCCACGCCCGTCCACTCACTCCAACAGCCTGTCGATGATGGCGCTGGCCCTGCGAAGTTGTTCCCGCTCGTCGGGTCTGAGCTCGTTGATCCGCTGGGCCAGCCAAGCTTCACGCATCCGGATCTCGTCGTCGAGAAGTCGATTCGCCTCGTCGGTGACCTGCACGATGACCTGGCGTCGATCGGTCAGATGCTTGGACCGGGTGACCAGACCAGCTCCCTCCAGCGTGGCCAGCACTCGCGTCATCGACGGTGGCTGCACCCGCTCGTACGCCGCGAGTTCGCCTGGCGTGAGCGGACCCTTGGCTCGCAGTGTCGACAGTGCCGCCAGCTGAGTCAGGGTGAGGGACGTATCGGCTCGCTGACCACGCAGCCGACGCGACAGCCGCATGACCGACAAGCGCAAGTCATGTGCCAACGCGGCGGTGCCGAGTGTCGTCCGTTCCATTCCGATCGTTAGCTTACCTTACGATCGGGGGGGCGCCGGCTAGCCGATCAGCTGCGAAATCGGCTCGATGAAGAAGTACACGGCGAAGAGAATGGCCGAGATCCACATCAGCGGGTGGATGTCCTTGGACCTTCCCTTTGCCAGCCGCAACACGACGAAGCTGATGAAGCCGGCACCGATCCCGTTGGTGATCGAGAAGGTGAACGGCATCAGCGCCATCGTGAGGAATGCCGGAATGACCAGCGAAAGGTCGTCGAACTCGAGATTGCGGATTTGGCTCACCAGCAGCGCGCCGACGACGACCAGGGCCGGCGTCGCGGCTTCCGACGGCACGATGGCAACCAGCGGCGACAGGAACATGGCCACCAGGAACAGCCCTCCGGTGACCACGCTGGCCAGCCCGGTGCGGGCACCGTCGGCCACGCCGGAGGCGGACTCGATGTAGGTCGTGTTCGACGAAACGCTGGACGCACCTCCAGCAGCAGCCGCGACCGAGTCCACGAACAACACCCGGGTTGCGCCTGGCAAGTTGCCCTGCTTGTCGAGCAACTTCCCCTCAGCACCGATCGCGACTGCTGTTCCCATTGTGTCGAAGAAGTCGGCCAGCAGCAGCGTGAAGACGATGAGCAGGGCAGCCAGCGCACCGATCCGGTCGAATCCGCCGAACAGCGAGAAGTTGCCGACTATCGACAGGTCGGGAGTGGCGACCAGGCTTTCCGGCAGCGCCGGCACCGTGAGTTGCCATCCGTTCGGATTGACCCCGTCGGGTCCGAACGCGGGCCCTACCTTCGCGATCGCCTCGACGATGATCGCGATGATCGTCGTGATGACGATCCCGATCAAGATCCCGCCGCGGACCTTGCGTACCACCAGGACCGACATGATCAGCACGCCGAGCACGAAGACCAGCACCGGCCAGCCGTCGAGATTGAAGCCGTTGCCCAGTTGGACCGGCACGACTGTGTTGGCAGCGTCCGGCACGCGCTTCACGAACCCTGCGTCGACCAGCCCGATCAGGGTCAGGAACAGGCCGATGCCGACGCTGATCGCGATCTTGAGCTGCTGCGGGATGGCGAAGAAGATTGCCGTTCGCAATCCGGTAACCACCAGGATCGCGATCAGCACACCCTCCAGAACGACCAGACCCATGATCTCCGGCCAGGACATCTGGGTCGCCGCGAGCACTGCGACCAGTGCGTTCAGGCCCAGGCCGGTGGCCAACGCGAACGGATACCGACCGATGATCCCCATCAGGATCGTCATGACGGCCGCGACCATGGCAGTCGTCGCTGCTACGGCCGCGAAGGGCAGCGTGGTGCCGTCGACGTCCTCGCCGCTGAGGATGATCGGGTTCAGTACGAGGATGTAGGCCATCGTGAAGAAGGTGACGAAACCGCCGCGCACCTCACGGCCGTACGTCGACCGCCGCTCACTGACCTCGAAATACGCGTCGAACCCGCTCTTCGGCCTGATCCGCGGACCACTGTTGACCCGCGGGCCGGTCCGCTTGCTGACCTCTGGTTCCTCGGTGGCCACGGCCGTGCCGCCGCGCGTACGGCGCACACGAGGCAGCCGGCGTCGCGGCGCAACCGCGGCAACACCTGCGTCTATGTCCACGTCCGGGTCGGTGTCGTCGAGGTCGACATCGTCGTCCTCAGGATCGAATTCATCGGCGAGTCCCTCTTCCTCGTCATCGAGGTCGTCGTCGATGAGTTCTTCGTCATCCAGTGCGTCGTCATCGAGGTCGTCGTCGTCGTCACGGTCGTCGTTAGCCAGGTCATCGGCCGCCGCGGTGACGCTCGTGCTGCCGGACGGCGCGTCCGGCGTCGGTTCCTCATCGACCGCGTCCGGAGTGCTGGACTCGTCGGCAGCCGGCGGATTGTTCGCTGCGCCCTTCCGGGGACGCCGGCCTGAGGGTGGAGTGGACGCTGCGATACGGCGAACGGACAACGGTTACCTCGGCGTAGGTGACGACGGCACACTGGATGTGTCGCGAAGGGATGGTGGCTGAGCAGCGAGCATCGTTGCACACCAGAGCCGCATAGGGTGGCCGCGTGACTCGAGCGTTACGTCCCCCGCCGCCACCTCGGGAGATCAACGCCGTTCGCATCGCCGTAGCCGGCACCGCATTGTCCCTCGTCGGCTTCCTGGTGCTGCTGTTCTTCATTCCGGATCTGCGTCGTGCCGACGCCATGGTCTGGCTCTGGTCCTTCTTGGCAGCCTTTCTCGTCGGCCTGTGGGGCTTGGGTATCGCGGTCTGGCAGGCCAAGAGCCGCCCCCCGAATGGACCGCGGCCCCGCTGAGATCAGGGTTCCCGAACCGTCCTGTGTGGACCTCCATTGGTGCTCGGACGCAATCTCATACATGAAAGTCCTCTCACGTTCAACTCATCGTCATCCCATGTGCGCGGCCGAAGCTTGTGTCACAGCCGGACACCGGGTCCGGCACGGCTCGAAAGGAAAGTGACATGGCTCGCTCAGGAATCTTCGCCGCAGTCGCCCCCGCGGCAACCGGAACGGGAACCTTGGACACCCACTCCCGGCGTCGGCGTCGGCGTCGTCGTCGGAACCGTACGACCAACTGACCCACCCATGGGTAAGCCGATTGGCCCCCGTCGCATCCGGCTGGCCGCTGCACCATCAGGCCAGACCAGGCGACGGGGGCTCTTCGGCGTCCGGCCGCTGACTGCGCTACGCCGTGCATTGGCGCCGCTCGGGGAGAAGGCCGGACTCGTCGCGGCCGCTCCGCCGGTTCCGATCCGAGAGATTATCCGTCGCTTCTGGCCGGATCTGCGCGCAGACCGTTGGCTGCTATTGCTCGGCCTGGCTGCCGTAGCCGCCCTACCCGCGGTCATGACGATCGAAGTCTGGCTATTTCAGATCCTGGTCGACAGCGTGCTCGTACCCCAGGTGCTCGGGCCGCTGGGCTGGTTGGCGCTGGCCTATCTGGCGCTGAACCTGTGCTCCGGTGGCCTGTCCTACACCGACGAATACGTGGCGGCTCGAGTCGGCGGGAAGTTCCTGGTCCGGCTGCGCTCACGGCTGTTCGCGCATGTGCACCAGCTATCACTGCCTACCCTGGACCGCCGTCACCTCGGTGATCTGGTGGCGCGGTTGAGCGGCGATGTCGCAGCCATCGAATCACTCTTCGTCAGCGGACTCACCAGAGTCGTCTCGGCCGTCTTCCAACTGATGTTCTTCGTCGGTGCCCTGCTGCTCCTGGACTGGCAGCTCGCCCTCGCCTCACTGGTGCTCGCCCCGCTGTTCTGGTCAACTGCACGGTTCTTCGCCCAACGACTCAAGCGCGCATCGCGCGAGAAGCGCCGGCGTACCGGATCACTGTCCTCGATCGCCGAGGAATCCTTGTCCTCGGCGGCCCTGGTCCAGAGCCACGGCTTGCAGGCGCAGGAGGCCGCGCGGTTCCAGGCCGAGGCGCAGGACATCTATGTCGCCGAAATCGCCGCTGCCAAGCTCCGCGGGCTCTACCCGATCGTGGTCCACCTGTTCGAACTGGCCGGCATGCTCGCCGCCATCGTCCTGGGCGCCTGGGCCCTGGCCGAGGGGCGACTGACATTGGGCGGTCTGCTGGCCTTCCTCGCCTATCTGGGCATGCTCTACCGGCCCGTACAGGAACTGGGCGATGTGGTGGGCCTGGTCTTCGCCGCCTCCGCCGGAGCCGAGCGGGTTCTCGAGTTGCTCGATACCCCAGCCGGGGTCACCGAACGGCCCGGCGCTCGTAGCCTGCACCGGATCCGCGGGCGGCTGGATCTCGAGTCAGTCACCTACCGCTATCCCGACGCTGCGGTCCCGACACTGCAAGACGCACATCTGCGCATTCATCCGGGCGAGGTCGTGGCTCTGCTCGGGCCGAGCGGGGTGGGCAAGTCGACGGTGGCCAGGCTGCTCGCCCGCCTGATCGACCCGGATGAGGGTGCCGTCCGTCTGGACGGCCACGACGTGCGTGACTTGCAACTGACCTCGGTGCGTGCCTCGATCGGCGTCGTGCTGCAGGAAACGCTCGTCTTCGACGCCAGCGTCCGGGACAACCTGCTGCTCGGCCAGCCCGCGGCCACCGATGCCGAGCTGAGCTGGGCGCTGGAGGAGGTCGATGCCCTGGACTTCGTCACCGCGATGCCCGGCGGCCTGGCCGCCCGCATCGGCCAGAAGGGCCGGTCCCTGTCCGGCGGACAACGTCAGCGCATCGCGCTGGCCCGTACCCTGCTTCGTGACTCCCCCGTTCTGGTGCTCGACGAGCCGACCAACGGCTTGGACTCCACCACCGCGGCACGCGTGCTGCCGCGGCTGCTGGCCGATCGCACCGCCGTGCTCATCACGCACGACCCGGAGGTTGCCGCCATGGCTCATCGCACCCTGCTCATCGACGGAGGTCAGATCCACCGGGCTGCCGCCTGCGAGACCACAGACGTCGCGGTTGCGACGAAGGCCGCATCATGACTGCATCGGCGCCGGTCGCCACCCACTCGGCGCAGGCACAACTCGCGCCAGGCGTCGGCGTCCTGGGCCTGCTGCACGAAGGGCACCGGATCAACGTCTACGACGCCTGGAGCACCGACCTCGGCTGCCGGGTCGTCGCGAAGGCGCTGCGACCCGATCACCTCGAGGACCGCAAGGGTGCCCGGCAGCTACGCGCCGAGGGGCGGGTGCTCAGAGCCTTGAACCACCCGCACATCGTGCGCTGGTATGAGACTATTCCCGACCCGTCGCCGGTCCTGATCCTGGAGACCATCTCCGGCTTCACCCTGAGCGCGTTGCTGGAGCAGCACGAGCGGTTATCCGTGCGCGACGTCCTGCACCTCGGCCTGCACCTGACTTCGGCAGTCGGCTACCTGCACCGCCAGGGCTGGCTGCACCTGGACCTGAAGCCGTCCAACGTGGTCGCTGACGCGGGGCGCGCCAAGCTGATCGACCTGTCCATTGCCCGACGACCGGGAAAGGGACCGGCCGGTGCAGGTACTCGCGGCTACCTGGCCCCCGAACAGGCCCTCGGGCACCAGCTAGGTCCGGCCGCGGACGTCTGGGGCATCGGCGGCTTGCTGTACGAGTCCATCGTCGGAGACCCGGCTGTCCCCCACGAAAGCGACACGTCCACGAGCACCGGCCAGCGCCCCAGTCACCTGATCGCCGTTCCCGCCCCGCTCAGGACCCGACGCCGCGTCCCGTCCGAGGTCGCCCAGTTGATCGACGCGACCCTGCGACTGGACCCGGCCCAGCGACCCACGATCGCGGACTGCGCAACCGTCCTGGCCGGCGCGCTAGGGATCAGCCCGGTCCCGCACAGCGGCCAGCCCACGGGGCGCCGGGCCTAGTCGACGGGCAGGATGTCGAAGTCGGCGGTGTTGTAGGCGGGCCCGATCTCGGGGGGCGCCGGCTCGGCAACGGATTCGGAATGACCGCCGCAACCGTAATCGGAGCTGACCACACGGCCGTCGGCCGGTGACATGACATTCGCGCAGGCCCCGAACAGTTGCCGCATCGACCCGGCGATCGGCAGGAAGAAGCCACAGGATGCGCACTCCCCTGGAGCGTGCCGAGCCATCGGGGATGCCGGACCGTGTTCGCCGGAATGCCAGCGATCGGCCGCCTCCGTACGGCCCTCGCGGGAGAGCACCCGTACCCGACCCACACCCAGTTCGAAGGCGACCGGCTCGACACCAGGGTCCTCGGCGGTCGGATCGTCGCTGCCCAGATAGCTCGGCACCAAACGGAAGTCGTCCGGAGCGGTGGGCAGCACGTCGGAGACGCTGAGATCGCCGGGCAGGATCCGTTCGCTCCACGGAACCCAGGCCGGGGCCAGCAGCGCGCCATCTCCAGGCAGCAGGACGACCTCGTCCACGGTGATCTTCTTGCTCCGCGGAGCGCGGGCCAGCGTGACCGACCACTGCCACCCGCGGTAGCCCCGCGCGGTGCAGGCGAACCGGTGGGTGAGCACCCGATCAGCCTCCACTTCGGCGACCACGCCGAGGTGATCCCCGACTGTGTCCCCGCCGAGTTCGACGGCTGCAGCCCGCGCGGTTGCTTCGCCCTCCCGCAGCACGGCGTCGAGAGCTGACTCAGGACCACGGCTAGTGGTTACCGGACTCACCGGCTCATCATCCCCGATGCACCAGGCACTGTTGCAAGATGGGGGCATGGCTCGGGGCTTCCGGCGAGGTGACCCCGGATCAGGGCGCCCCCCGCTGCGCCGTGCCGACCCCAGCGGCCCACCGCTGCATCCTCACCCGCCGCCGGTGCCGCGGCACGACACGGCACCTATTCCGTACGAGCGGCCCCGAACCGAACCGATCCGGCGGCGCGAGCCCCGCGGGCGACGCACCGGCAACCTCCCACCCGCGCGGATCACCGTCACCCGGGTGGCTGCGGCGCGGACCCGGGAGATCACTGGAAACACCGTGCGACGGATCAATGCGGCCAGCCGGGCCGACGGAGCCGGCGACACCGGCCTGTCTGGCCTGCTCTGGACCTCCGCACTGAACACCGCCGGTGACGCCTTGATCGCGGTCTCGCTGGCCGGCACCCTGTTCTTCGCTGCGGTCGGCGACGCGCAGCGCGGCAATGTCGCGCTCTATCTGCTCGTCACCGTCCTACCCTTCGCGGTTGTCGCCCCGCTGATCGGGCCGGCCCTGGACCGCCTGCAGCGCGGGCGGCGAGCGGCGCTGGCGGCCAGCCTGATCGGCCGAGCCCTGTTGGCCTGGATCATGGCTGCCAACTACGACAACTTCGCGCTCTATCCCGCCGCCCTGGGCGTGATGATTCTGTCCAAGGGCTTCAACGTGCTCAAGGCCGCTGTCGTCCCGCGGGTCCTGCCCGAGCAGATGGGCCTGGTCGCCGCAAACGCACGCATGTCGATCTTCGGGTTGGCAGCCGGCGGCGTGCTCGGCCTGGTCGGCGTCGGCGTCGCCAAGGTTCTTGGTTTCGGCTGGGAACTCGGCCTGACGGCGCTCGTATTCGTTCTCGGCGCGGTCTGTGCGCTGCGCCTCCCGGGGCACGTGGAGACCAATACGGGCGAAGTCCGCGCGCGGGTTATGACCAGCGGGCAGGACGCGACCGGCCAACTCCATCGTCGGGCGCTCGGTCTGCACGTGATCACCGCCCTGCGGGCCACCTCCGCGCTGCGCGGGCTGGCCGGCTTCCTGACGATCTTCATGGCGTTCTTGATCCAGGCCACCGTGGGCGACTCCTGGGCAGGCACGATCACCCTGGGTGCCGTGGCCGTGGCCGCTGGGCTGGGCAGCTTCATCGGCACCTACATCGGGTCACGGGTCCGGACGACCGACAAGCCCGATCTGTTGGTGCTGATCGCGACTGGGGTGGCGGCGACCGTCGCCGTGTTGACCGCGTTCACCTACAGCATCGTCATGGCGCTGTTGATGGCCCTGGTCGCCGGGATCACCAATGCCCTCGGCAAGACCTCGCTGGATGCGATCATCCAGCGCGAGGTCCCCGAGTCATTGCGCGCGTCGGCATTCGGCCGGTCGGAGACCCTGCTGCAGCTGGCCTGGGTCTTCGGTGGCGCGCTCGGGATACTGCTGCCCACGACGGGCTGGATCGGCTTCACCGTCGCGGCGGTGCTGTTGGTCATTGCCTTCGGCTTCACCCTGTACGGGCGCAACCGCCCCCGCGCCGTACGGGTCAAGGACCCGCGCAAGGCCGCTGAGGCGGTGGAGCCGGGCGGCCCACTTCCCCCGAGGGCCGGTCCGTACACCGATCCGTACCCGGCGCCCTACAGCGACCCGTACACCGCCCCACTCACCGAACCGCTGGACCCGCGGCTACCTCGCCAGGGCGATCCGTACGCGTGAGCCGACGAACCAGACGGTCCTGCCGAGTCAGTCTGCATAGCCTGTACATGGCCCTGCTGCTGATCGGGACGGGCTGCTCTTCCGACAGCGCGCCGACCGTCTCGGTCACTGTGGGAGATCAGCAGATGGACGTGGAGGCTACGCAGTACTGCCTGGACGGCGAGGGCAAGCGGTACACCGTCACTCCGCAGGTCCTGCAGGTAGAACCCGACACGACGATCAGCATCGTGGTGCCCGACGAGGTCGCCGAGTCCGGATGGTCCTTTCAGGTGTTCGGCCAGGGTCTGCAGGACGAGGACCTCATCGGAGAGGTCGACGCCGGGAGGCAGACCAGCTATGAGCTGTCCACGTCCGACGCCGTACCAGCGGCGTACTACATCGTTGTCGTCCAGGACGCCGGCGAGGGCTGTTCTGGCTTGGCCGGTGCGTGGCCGATCGGGTTCCTGCGTGGATCCGCCTAGTCCGGCCGTACTGGTCAGCCGGCGATGTCATCGGCGACCGCACGCATGACCGCAGCCACCTTGCGGGCTTCCTCCCGCTCGGGGTAGCGGTCGCGGCGCAGGGTGTTCGACGTCTTGTCCAGCAGCTTGATCAAGTCCTCGATGATCGGCACGAGTTCCTCGGCCGGGCGACGCGAGACCTGGGTCACCGATGGCAGCGGATCGAGCACCTTCACCTGTAGTGCCTGGTCACCTCGGCGACCCTCGACGATGCCGAACTCCACCCGCTGGCCGGGTTTGAGTTCGGTGACACCAGTGGGAAGTGCGTCACGGTGCACGAACACGTCAGCACCGTCCTCGCGCGAGAGGAAGCCGAAGCCCTTGTCGGCGCTGAACCACTTGACTTTGCCGGCTGGCACGGGGATCTCCTGCTTCTCGAACATGACGCAGATGCGGCGACCGTTGGCCCGGCCGCGCTCGATGAAGGCTAGTCGCTACGCCCGGAGTTCACACAGTGACTATCGATGAGCGCGGGAACTAGCGGGCGCGATCGACCGTCAGCCCCCGGTTGCGCAGCAGCCGCCGCTCCAGTGGCGAGAAGACGAGCAGGTCGATCGCGATCCCGACGATCAGGATCAGCGTGATCGCGGTGATCACCAACTCCATTTGGTTGAGCTCCCGGCCGATGTTCAGCAGCTGACCGAGACCGATGCCCAGCATCGGGGAGTAGGCGATCAGTTCAGCAGCCATCAGTGACCGCCAGGAGAACGCCCAGCCCTGCTTGAGACCGGCGATATATCCAGGCAGAGCCCCGGGCAGCATCACGTGTCGGATCCGGCCGATCGTGGACAGGCCGAGCACTTTGCCGACCCGCTCGAACATCGGCGGTACCTGGTCGAAGCCGGCCAACAGCCCGTTTGCAATCGACGGCACAGCACCCAGAAGTACGACGGCGTAGATGGCCTCGCTGGTCAGTCCGAACCAGATGATCGCCGCCGGAACCCAGGCCACCGAAGGCAGGGACTGCAGACCACTGATGATCGGGCCGATCGCCGCCCGCAGCCAGCGGCTGCGCCACATGGCCAGTCCGATCAGCGTTCCCAGGACCAGCGAGGCCAGGAAACCGAGAATTCCCCGGCTCACACTCGTGCTGATCGCCGTCCAGGCGCGCCCGTCCACCAAGATCTCGCCGAACTTGGTGGCGACCTCACCGGGGCTCGGCAGGGCGTAGGGCTCCTTCACGTCGAGCCAGAACGCGATCTGCCAGGCGAGGACCAGCAGCGCCAGAAACACGATCGGCGGAAGCACCGAGCGTAGGAACACCTGAAACGGGGTCCGCTTGCGTGGCAGCAACGGCGCGGTGTCGAGCGCATCCAGGCCGGCCTCGACCCGGCGGGCATCCTCCGCGGCTACGTCCAGCACGGCGGTTGCACCGGGGTGGTCAGCGGACGGCAATCGCCGGTCAGCGGCCATGGCGACTGATCTCCTCGCGTAGAACCGTTGTGATCTCGGCCGACAGGGCGCCCACCCCAGGCGCCTCGATGGTGCGCGGATGGCACATGCCCACGGTCCACTCCCGGACGATGCGCCCGGGGCGTGAGCTCATCAGTACGACCCGCTGACTAAGCCGGACGGCTTCGCGCACGTTGTGGGTTACGAAGACGATGGTCAAAGAT
>JALZDV010000276.1 GCA_030862345.1 Actinomycetota bacterium
TGTCGGGACCGGCCATGCTCGCTGTGCTCGGAGCGCTCGGAGCGCTCGGAGCGCTCGGAGCGCTCGGATGACAAACCGGCTTCGTGCTGTAGTCGTGGCGCTCACGGTGGGTTGCCTGGTCGCCGCAGTCCTGCCAGCGGCATTGCGTGGCGGTCCGCTTCCCTTGATCAGCCTGGCCTACGAGCTGGGCGTTGGCGTCTTGTTCGTGGTGGCGGGCCTGCTGGGCTGGGCGCGACGGCCGGACAGTTCTATCGGGGGCCTGCTGACCGTTGCCGGGCTGACGTGGCTCATGGCCCGGGTGATGCTGGGGGCCGGCGACAACGCCGCAACCTTCACCATCGGACTCGTCTTGGTGCTGGCGCCGATCGCCTTCGTGGCCCACTTGGCCGTGGCCTTTCCGAGCGGCCGGTTGGCTTCGAGGCTCGAGCAGTTCATCGTGTTCGGCTCCTACGTCGTGATTCTTGCCGGCGTGCCCTTTTTGGACTTCTCCGATTGCCGGGACTGTCCGCGCAATCTGTTGGCCATCGACAGCGGTGACGGGGTCGGTCGGCTGCTGCATGTCACGGTGATGTTGTCCACCCTTGTTGTCATCGCCGCCTTCTCTGCGGTGCTGCTCTTCCATTGGCGGCAGGCGACCAGGGCCGGCCGCCGGGTGCTTGCCCCGGTGCTGCCAACTGCGTTGTTGTTCGCGATCGTTTCGGCCGCCCAGTTGCTGGCTGAGCTCGGCGCCCCGGTGGGCCTGGGCCGGGAATGGGCTTGGGTGGAACGCGTGGCCATAGCGGCCATTCCGCTTGCCTTCATGGCTGGTTTGCTCCGCAGCCACTTGGCTCGATCCGGGGTCGGTCAGCTTGTCGTCGAGCTCGGCGAGCGGACACCCGGCGGCCGGCTGTCTACGGCCGTGGCCCGGGCCCTGGGAGACCCCACCCTCGAGATCGCTCACTGGAGCCCGGAGACATCCACCTACCGCGACGGCGAGGACCGCGCCGTGGTCATTCCGAACAACGACGGCACCCGAGCGGTGACCGTCATCGAACGGGCGGGACACCGGATCGGGGCACTCGTCCATGACGTCGCCCTTCGCGACGAACCGGACCTGCTCGACGCAGTGTCTGCGGCTGCCGGTTTGGCTATGGAGAACGAGAGGTTGCACCACGAAGTCCTGGCCCAGCTCGAGGAAGTTCGCGCATCGCGGTCCCGCATCCTCGAGGCTGCTGACGCTGAGCGTCGCCGAATCGAGCGCAATATCCATGACGGGGCCCAACAGCGCCTGGTCACGGTGATGCTGGCCCTCAGCATGGCCCGAAACCGGCTGACCAGCGAGCCCCCGGCGACGAGCGCCAGTGATCCGGAACCAGCCACCCCACGGATCGACCCGTGCCTCGACAGCCTGCTGGCCGAGGCGGCCGACGATCTGGGCGGAGCTCTGAAGGAGTTGCGCGAGCTCGCCCGGGGCATCCATCCCCCGATCCTGATCGAGGAGGGGTTGGCGGCCGCGCTCGAGACACTGGCCGAGCGCTCCCCGGTCCCCGTCGAGGTCTCCGTCTCGGCGAACAACCGTTTGTCCCCACCTCTCGAGGCTGCGGCCTACTACGTGGTGTCGGAGTCTCTGGCGAACGTGGCCAAGCACGCACAGGCTTCGGCGGTGCTGGTCAAGGTGCGCTCCGACGATGGCGGCGTCCGGGTCGAGGTGATCGACGACGGGGTCGGCGGCGCAATGCCCCGCGGCGGGTCAGGCCTCGAGGGGCTGGCCGATCGGGTTGCGGCTCTCGATGGGCGGTTTGTCGTCGAGAGCGTCCCCGGCGAAGGGACCCGGATCATGGCGGAGCTCCCGTGCGGGTGATCGTCGCCGACGACTCTGTCTTGGTGCGCCAAGGGGTTGCCCGGCTGCTCGAGGACGCCGGCTTCCAGGTGGTGGCCCAGGCGGCCGACGCCGTCGGTCTGCTTCCGAGGGTGGATGTGCTCCAGCCCGACATCGTCATCCTCGACATCCGCATGCCGCCCACCCATACGACCGAGGGACTCGAAGCCGGGCTACAGATCAAGGATTCTCACCCTCACGTCGGCGTCCTCGTGCTGTCTCAGCACCTCGAGTCCCGCCTGGCCATGCGGCTGCTCGGCAACGGCAGAGCGGGCGTCGGCTATCTGCTCAAAGAGCGCGTGGCGCATCTGGCTGAATTCGTCGATGCCGTACGCCGGGTGGGCTCTGGTGGCACCGCCATCGATCGCGAGATCGCGGATCAGATCCTCGACCGGAAACGCTCCCGAAATCCGATGGACGACTTGACCCCCCGCGAACGAGAAGTCCTCGGGCTGATCGCCGAAGGGCGGTCGAACCAGGCGATCGTCGACCGGCTCCGTCTCACCGCCAAGACAGTGGAATCCCACGTACGCAACATCTTCACCAAGCTCGATCTGCTCCCCGAACCTGACGATCACCGACGAGTGCTCGCCGTCTTGGCGCACCTGCGAGCCGGCACCCAGTGAGCAGAGCAAACAACCAGGAGGTTATGACCATAGAACAGCTGGGCAAAATAGCGGGGCCGCTGTGTGTTGTCACCGGCTCATTGATTGCGCTGACCACCGCGATCGGGCGCTTCGTCAGCGACCCCGAGCGCTTGGCGCAGACGACGGGCGAACCGGCCGCTGTGATCAACGGGGTGGTCGCACTGATTGCATCTGTGCTGCTCGTATTCGTCCTGATCGCGTTGTTCGAGCAGCAGGGCGATGGTGGCGGAAGCTTGCGAGTCATGGCGCACACAGCGGCAATCGCCGGCACGGTGTTGCTTGCCGGAGACTTCTGGTTCGAGGCGTTCGTGGTGCCCTACCTTGCCGACGTGGCGCCCGAAGTGCTCGGCGGCAATCCTTCAGGCGCGTTGTTGATCGGTGCAGTCGCGACGTTCGTCGTGTACGCGGTCGGCTGGTTGCTCTTCGGGATCACGAGCTATCGGGATGGGTCGCTGCCGCGGGCGCCGATGATCCTGGTGACGGCGGCGGCGGTGCTGGGCGCACCGCCGGGGGAGCTCGGCAAGATCGTCTTCGGCATCGCGCTTGTCTGGCTCGGGATCTCCCTGCGCCTCCAGACCGATGTTCGTCAGGCTCCCGTCAGCGCGTCCGACCCCGACTGAGACCGCAAACCGGACAACCCCCACCTGCGAGGCTCATCGCGTCCGGGCTTCCGCTCAACGAACAGGGCAACGACGTCCGCACACCGGTGGAGATCCGCTGACGGCGGGACGCCGCGGTGCTCATGTCCTGGACGATGTCGTGATCCTGCCGGCCTGCTACCACTACTCCTGAGCAGCGGTAGCTGCACCGCATCTGCCGACCCTGCTGTGCCATATATGTGCCATAAGCAGGGGCAGACACCGGTCCGCAACGGTGTTCAGCGGCGAACCGGTTCCAGCGTGTTGACCTGCGGTTCAACCGTTTTCACGCTCAGCGGGCCGGATGGTCGGATGGACTTAGGAAACCGAAGCTCTATCCCCTGAGCTACGAGGGCTGACCCTGAGCTTCTACTTTTCAAACTGTCTACTGTGTGTCAATGCCGATTGAAAACGGGGCCACTGGCGCCGACTGAAAACGGGGCCACCTTGGTTGGTCATGTCTAGTCCTGTTCGCTGGTGGTGCGGCGGAGGTCGCGGCCGAGTAGCCGGTAGCTGTCGCCTTTGAGGGCGACGACTTCGGCGTGGTGGACGGGGCGGTCGATCATCGCGGCGGCGACGACGTCGTCTCCGAAGACTTCTCCCCACCGGCCGAACTGCTTGTTGGAGGTGACGATCAGCGAGGCCCGTTCGTAGCGGGAGTTGACGAGTTGGAAGAACAGGTTCGCCGCTTCGGGTTCGAACGGGATGTAGCCGACTTCGTCGATGACGAGCAGCGGGTAGCGGCCCAGGCGCTGCAGCTCGGCTTGCAGCACCCCGGCGTGGTGGGCGACGCCGAGGCGGTCGACCCATTGGCTGGCGGTGGCGAACAGGACCCGGTGTCCGGCTGGGCCGGCCCGGATCGCGATCCCGGTCGCCAAATGGGTCTTCCCGGTTCCGGGCGGGCCGAGGAACACGATGTTCTCCCGGGCGGTGACGAAGTCCAGGGTGCCCAGGTGGGCGATCAGGTCTCGTTTGAGTCCGCGCGGCGTGGTCGAAGTCCTCCAACGACTTACGGGCCGGGAACCTCGCGGCCCGGATCCGGCCCTCCCCGCCGTGGCATTCCCGCGCGGACACTTCGCGCTGCAGGCAGGCGACCAGGAACTCCTCATGCGACCAGGACTCCGCGCGGGCCCGCTCGGCCAGCCGGCCCACCGCCTCCCGCAGGGTGGGCGCCTTCAGCGCCCGGGTCAAGAACACACACCACCTCGGCGCTCATGTCCCGCCGGGAGGGCGCGGTCGTGGCGGGTGTTCCGGTGGTGGCCATCAGGCGACCGCCTCCACGGTGAGGCCGAAGGCCTTGTCGTAGTCGCTCAACGCGCGTTGCTCGACCTCACCATCCGCCGGTGGGGGTGCGACTCGCGGCCGGTGGTGCAGCCCGCTCGGCGGCGGCACGATGCTGCGGGTCGGTGATCGTCTGGTGCCTGGCCCAGCACCGATCGTGGACCGCAACTGCTCTGCCGGAACAAGTCACGCTGACGGTGCTCAGGTCCCGCTTGACTTCGACCCGGCGGCCGGTCACCGTCGAACCGGTCCACCGGCCGGCAGCCCAACGCCCGGTGCCGGCGGGTGTTGGCCCGGGTCAGCCAATCCTCGAGCTGGGTGTTGAAATCCGCCGGACAGCCGAAGGCCCTGCCTGGTAGGAACGAGGTCTCCAGGTAGCCGTTGGCCCGCTCCACCAGACCCTTGGCCTTCGGATCACGGGGCCGGCACTGGATCACCCGGACGCCGAGGATCCCGCGGAAGGCTTCGAACTCGGCGGTCAGCCTAGGCCGTCCGGCCCGCCAGGAGCCGACCGCGGACTCGTTGTCCCAGACCAGCGCCCGCGGAACCGCGCCGAGGCGTCCAGCAGCAGCCAGTGCCCGCAGATCAGATCCGGGGCCTGCCGAGACGGCAGCATCACCGCCGAGATCACCCGTGAACAGCCCGAGACCATGACCAGCACCGGCGGCCGCCCGACCTGACCGGAACCCAGCGGGATGTCCACCGGCGGGAACCACAGGTCGCACTGGGCCAGCTCACCTGGGTCATAGCCGGTGCGTGAGGCCGGATCTGGAGGCGCGAACAACGGACGCAGCCGGGCCACCCGAGCCCGCAGCACACTCGCCGACCGGCTCCAGCCGACCCGCTCGGCGATCACCGAGGCCGGCATGTCTGGGAACTCGGTCAGCAGCGCCCGGATCGCCGGCTCGAACGAGTCCACCGCTGAACCCCGCGCAGGCCGCGAATACTTCGGCGGCTCCGTCGAAGCCAACGCCCGACCCACCGCCCCACGCGAGACCCGCAGACGACGAGCGATCCCCCGAGCAGACATCCCCTCAGACAGCGACAAGCGGCGGATCTCCGCCAAATCCTCCACGGCAAGCACACCCCTCACTGTCGAGGGTGGCCCCATTTTCAGTCGGCAACACCGGCCCAGTTTTCGCCCGGCAGCGACAGCCTGGCCAAACCCACTGAGACAGTCGGCTGCCAGCGGTCGGACGCACGTTTCGGAGCACGGCGCCAAGAGCGAAGGCGGTCAATGCCGCAAGAGCCGGCCAAAACCAAAGTGTGCTGCGCACACCGTCCAGCGACAGCCGGACGAATCTGACTCTGGGCCGCCGGCCTGCAGGGCGCGGCTCCATGAAAGACCGTACCGGAGGCTATCCATGGGCCGGCCACAAACGAGCGTAGGTTCTCACGATGCCGGTCGCACCCAGCCCTGACGAGATCTACGAGCGGGCCAAAGCAGAAGGCCGCCGCCGGTTGTTCATGTCACCGCTCGACCAAATGGCAACCGGCTTCATCGCGGGGGTCACGATCATATTCGGCATCGTGGCGCTCGGAATCGTCGTGGCGCTGATCGAGCCGGAATTCGGTGCCGGGGTCGCAGAAGTGGCTGGCGCGCTGGCGTTCGCGATCGGTGTCGTGTTCTTGGTCGTCGGACGGTCGGAGCTGTTCAGCGAGAACTTCTTCGATCCGGTTGCGGCAGCAATCGATGAGAAGAGGAGCGGCACATGGGCACTGCTGCTTCGACTTTGGGCCTCGATCCTCGTCTTGAACCTGGTGGGAGGGGGTCTCCTGGTGGGGCTGCTCTCCGTTCCAGGCGCCCTTCCTGAGGGGTCGCCCGAGGCCCTGGTACGGGTGGCCGAGGACATCGCCGCTAAGAGCTGGGCGGCGACGCTCGTCCGTGCCGTTCTCGCTGGCGCCCTCATCACTTTGCTGTCCTACATGGTGCAGGCAGCCAACTGTGTCACAGGGCGCATTCTGGTGGCCTACTTAGTCGGCTTCTTCTTGGCACTTGGGCCCTTCGACCACGTAGTCGTCTCCGCCCTGCACCTGTTGTTCGGGGTTTGGTCGGCCGACACGGTCACTTACGGCCAACTCGCCGCCAATATCGGACTATCCACTG
Source organism: Actinomycetota bacterium (assembly GCA_030862345.1). Classification (GTDB taxonomy): domain Bacteria; phylum Actinomycetota; class Actinomycetes; order Mycobacteriales; family Geodermatophilaceae; genus JACCQS01. Next base: position 6,532 of record JALZDV010000276.1, read on the forward strand.
TCGGCAATCTTGTCGGTGGCTTGGTGCTCATGACAATGACCCACACGGCCGCCGTGAAGAGCAGCTAAGCGTCGGGCGTCGCAAGAGCGGTCACTCACCGGCCGACTCCGGTCCTTCGGTCGAGCCTCCGGCCGGCGCCCGTTGCAGGAAGTAGGCGCCGAGTGCTCCGGCCAATGTCGCGAACACAGCAACGGAGTAGACCGCCAGCACCACCTCGAGGACGCGTGCCACTGCGCCTGAAGCTCGCAGCGGCTCACCGGTCACCGTGGCCAGCGCGGCGCTGTGCAGGGCTTCGCCGTAATCGGTATAGGTTCCCGTCGCATACAGGAGCTGGCTGGACCCGATCACGACCACGACGGTGACCAGAGCCAGCCAGCCGATCCGGCCGCTGAGCAAGCGGCCGGCCGACCGGGAACTCCGGACCGTGGCCGACACGACGCCGCCTACCCTTGCCGCTCGGATGAAGGCCAGGGCGCGGGCGAAGCGCAGGAACGGCACCGCCAAGAAAATGACCTGCCACCAGTTGCGGCGCCAGAATCTTGCCTGGTCCTTTGCCACGTACGCACGAAGAGCGAACTCGGCTACGAACACAGCCCACAGCACCCAGCCCAACACGGACATGACGAACGCCCACCGCTGGTTCGTGATCAGGAGCTGGCCCAAGATCACCAACAGGAAGATCAGCCCTAGAACACCCATGGGCCGGTCGAGACGCCTGGCCAACTCCTCGGCCGACGACTCGCCGCGCGGCAAGCGTCCAGGCCCGGTCCCGGCGCTTCTCACCCGTGGCTCCGCGAGGGGCGTGCGGCAACGCCGCATGGTTCGGTGGCATGAAGATGAGACCGTCGACAGATCTGCGAGCTGATCATCAGGTATTCGCATGAGAAGGCCCCTGTACGTCGTCCAGCGTCGGCGCCCAGCCATCACCCCGCTTGCTCGAAGCAGTGACGTTCAACGTCCCGTCGCGTACCACCGTCCCGACGGCGCCCTCCGCCCAGGACACAGCCGCGTTGTGCAGAATCGGTGCGCGGGTGAAACCCGGCGGCACGTTCACGACGACGAAGCGAAGGTGTTCAGGTCGGCGAGCTCGCTTGCCTGACACACGAAGGATGAAAACAAGAGTCGCGTTATGTCGCTGCCCCACCAGCAACACGCGACGAGCTCGAACCACGAGTCCAACGACATCAGCGCACACCCACCCGGATCACCCGCCCTACATGCGGCAGATCTCAGACTGCCATGACCGGATCCGAGACTTTCCGCGTCAGCTCGCCGAGATCTCGCTGGATTGGGCGGTTGTCTCTTTCAAGGTGATTTCGGATCGGTGCGGCCACCGCACCAGGACAGACGAACGACTCGCCCCCGGCGGCGGCCCCGCACGCTTGCACCATGTCACGGTCCGCGGCTGACTTAAGGACGTATCCCAAGGCGCTGCCCTTCAGTGCTTCAATGAAGTACTGCTCGTTGGCATACATACACCGCGCAAGCTGACAATCAACGCCGGCGCCCTGAACCGCGAGCTGGTTCTGGAGAACGACGCAGTGGTCGGGTCAGTCAACGGCCAACCGCCAGCATTAGGGTCAGGCAGCCAGCGCCCTGGCCAAGGCCGACTTGGCGTGGCAGGAACAGCTCATCAAGCGACGGGTGCCGCTTTCCCGGTTCGCAGAGGTTTTCACCGCCGGAGACCCCCAACGACACGCTCGGTTAACCGGCTGCAGAGCTCAGCGAGGACGACGACACGGTCGCCGGCATACGCATCTGGGTCGCGGATCAGGTCACAGGTCATTCTCGCCGGCGGACAGCACGGTCGATGACCTGCCGCTGACGTCGCCCTCCAGGGTCGTGTGCGGTTGCCCCCTACCCGCTCGTTGGCTCGTTGACGGGCAAAGTAGTGAGTGATCGGGACATCGGTGGAGGAGTGAGCCAGGATCGACAGCACAACCACCAGCGCGACTCGGTGGAACATCTCGTCGAGGCCTGCCGCGGAGCTTTCCAGCACGATCAGCCCGTATACGACCGAGGCAAACCCTTAGGCCCGAACCAAGCCACCGCCGCTTGCTGCTGTCAGGGCAACCGGCTGCCCGCGAACGACACTGCGATCGCCACCGGCCGAGCGAGGAGCAACGCCACCACGGCGAACAGATAGTCGAGGACCGGGATCTCGCCCAGGAAAGCCGCTGAGATCAGCGCCCCGAAGACTAGGATCGCCACCAGCTTCAGCAGCTCAGTCACCAGTTCGCCGAACTCACGGAAGGAGTCGCGCAGCTGCGGAGCCAGAGTTGCCATGGTGATTCCAGCGGCGAACGCGGCGAGGAAGAGATTGGCGTGGGTCAACTCCGCCACGGACAACACGATCAGACCTACCGCAACTGAGGCAAGCGACTCGTAAGTCGAGGTCGTCGACGTGAACCTGCTGCGGAGCAGCCCCACACCAACCACCGGAACCGGCACTTCGATGGCCAGACCAAGCGCCAACTCCCCAGCGAGGGAGCCGTAGCCAACGTCGGGGCCTCCAACCACGGCGAGCAGAACCAGCAGACCGCCAGCGCCAATCCGTCGTTGAGCCCGGACTCCACGTTGAGCAGGTGCCGGAGCCCACC
>JALZDV010000244.1 GCA_030862345.1 Actinomycetota bacterium
ACCTGGCGCCGACCGAGACGGTCAGCTACGACATCGTGACCGATCAACCGTGGTCAGGATTCAACTACTACCGGGGGAATTTCCACTCCGACGTTGCGATCAATGCCGACCTGCCACACCGGCTCACCCAGCTGCCCCATCTCGTGGCCCACGAGTCCTATCCCGGCCATCACACCGAGCACTGCCGCAAGGAGGCGCGACTCGTGGCTGGCCAACAGCGCCGAGAACACACGGTCTTCTTGGTCAACACCCCGGAGTGCTTGATGGCCGAAGGACTCGCCGACCTTGGCGTCTCGGCGACCGTCGGTGAGCGGTGGGGAGCCTGGACCGAAGAGATCCTCCGCGACTTGGGGCTCAGCGTCGACGGGGAACTCGCCGAGCGGGTGTCCAAGGCCGCCGCCCCACTCAACGACGTACGCCAGGATGCCGCGATCCTGTTGCACGACCGGGGCCGTGGGCAGGAGGAGGTGCTGGACTTCCTGCAGCGATGGACCCTGCTGCCCCGCGAGCGCGCCCAGCAATCGCTGCGCTTCCTGACTCATCCGTTGTGGCGGGCCTACACCTCGACATACGTCGAAGGCCATCGGCTGCTGTCCACGTGGCTGGATACCCGCCCGGCCGGTGAGTCGGTCAGCTCGCGGTTCCGTCGCTTGTTGGATGAGCCGCTCACCCCAGGCCGCGTCGTGGCCGAAATCGACGGCTGCCGACGCCTGAACGGGGACCGGCGGACGTGACCCCGGCCGGGCGGGGCGGGAGGCGAACCCCGTCCGAGCGGCTGCGTGCTCGCTCGGTGTTCGCAGCAGCACTCCTGCTCTTCCTGATCATCGGAATCGCACGCGTAGGCGACTTCGCTGACCAATGGTGGCTGCTTCTCCTACCCGTCGCCTTGTTCCTGGGACCGGCTCGGGCGCTACGCCGGCCCGACGGTCAGCAGCCCCAGGGCCAGCAGGACAGCACGCCCTGGAGCTGAGCGATGTCCCCGCGCGTGTCGAAGGGCGGGGGAATGCTGAGCGACGTACGGTCGACGCGGCGGTGCCGGATGTGCCGCCCTGGGAGGCCCCACGGTGTTGACGAAAATGGTCAGGAAGGGGCCGGTTCCCGGCCCTGTCGGGTCGGGCCGGCGCCCTTCGACCAGTCCGGGAGCGCATGCTCTCGTAGGAGTCTGCGCGTGACCGATCGCCGTACTTACGTCCTTGACACCTCGGTTCTGCTTTCCGACCCCGGAGCACTGCGCCGCTTCGCCGAACATGACGTGGTGCTGCCGTTGGTCGTGATCGGTGAACTCGAGGACAAGCGCCATCACCCCGAGCTCGGTTGGTTCGCCCGGGAGTCCCTGCGCGTCCTGGACGACCTCCGGATCCTGCATGGCCGACTGGATGCGCCCGTGCCCGTCGGTCAGGCCGGCGGAACGGTCCACGTCGAGTTGAACCATTCAGATGCCTCAGTCCTGCCGGCCGGATTCCGCAACGATGCCAATGACTCCCGGATCCTCGCGGTGGCACTGAACCTTGTCGCCGAAGGCCTCGACGTCGTATTGGTCACCAAGGACATGCCGCTGCGGGTCAAGGCCGCCTCAGTCGGGCTGGCCGCCGATGAGTACCGCGCTCACAACGCGGTAGACGCCGGCTGGACCGGGATGACCGAACTGGATGTCAGCAGTGCGGACGTGGACCTCCTCTACGCCGGGAACGAGCTGGAACTACCGTCCCAGGCCCAGCTGCCCTGCCACACCGGCCTCGTTCTGCTGTCCCCGCGAGGGTCGGCGCTGGGACGGGTGACGGCGGACAAGAGGATCAGGCTCGTCCGAGGCGATCGGGAAGCCTTTGGGCTGCATGGGCGTTCGGCCGAACAGCGGATTGCACTGGATCTGCTGCTCGATCCGGAGATCGGAATCGTCTCGCTCGGCGGACGAGCCGGGACCGGCAAGTCCGCGCTCGCACTCTGCGCCGGACTCGAGTCGGTGATGGAGCGGCGGGCACACAAGAAAGTCGTCGTCTTCCGGCCGCTGTACGCCGTGGGTGGTCAGGAACTCGGCTATCTGCCGGGCAGCGAGAGCGAGAAGATGGGGCCTTGGGCGCAGGCGGTGTACGACACCCTCGGAGCCCTGGTCAGCGCCGACATGGTCGACGAGATTTCCGACCGGGGGATGCTGGAAGTTCTTCCCCTGACCCACATCCGCGGGCGTTCCCTGCACGACTCGTACGTCATTGTCGACGAAGCGCAGTCGCTCGAGCGCGGGGTTCTGCTGACGGTGCTGTCCCGGTTGGGGTCGGGCTCCCGAGTGGTGCTCACTCACGACGTCGCGCAACGGGACAACCTGCGGGTCGGTCGGCACGACGGGGTGACCGCGGTCATCGAGGCGCTGAAGGGGCATCCCCTGTTCGGGCACGTGACGCTCACCCGTTCCGAAAGATCGGCGATCGCGGCGCTGGTCACCGAGATGTTGGAGGACTTGCCGCTGTAGGGCGGTCGATCGCTTGACCTGGAAGTCAGTCCGGGGCGCCCACAGCCTGGACTGCGAGGAGGTCCTGGTGATCCACAGCGGACGATCAGCGCCACGATCGGGACGCACTAGTCCAAGCGGGCCCAGGTGATGTGGTGATCGTGCCGCCGCAGACGTCCTTCGTGTTGCGCAACGCCGGCTCCGAGCCGGAGCCGACGACGACACCTTGGGTTATGTCACCCGGGACCGGAACGACCGCGATCGACGAGCCCGGGTCGTACAGTTGATCGATCGGGCTTGGGCCTGCATCGGAGTCGGAACCGGCTGTGGGCCGAGAGGGCGGCGAACCTACGAGACGTCGGCGGCGCCGAAGCGCTCGACAAGACACGGCTCGTCCTGACCCAGGTGGTGCGTTCGCACATCGGCTCGGACAGCGGCGTCCCGCTGCGCCCACCCCGCTGACGCCACAGCAGGCGCAACCCCACCCGACCTTGGACACCTGAGGCATCAGGCGGGATAGTCGCGCAACGGGTGGAGTGCAAACGGCGCCGCCGATGGCGGGTCAGGGATGGGTCATGGACAGCACGTCGAGGGCCGCGTCGAGTTGCTCCTCGGTGAGCTTGCCGTCCCGTACGTATCCACGCTCGAGAACGACCTCTCGAATCGTCTTGCGCTCGGCCAAGGACTGCTTGGCGACCTTGGCCGCCTCGTCGTAGCCGATGTAGTGGTTCAGCGGAGTCACGATCGACGGCGAGGACTCGGCTAACTCGCGACATCGCTCGACATCGGCCTCGATCCCGTCGATGCACCGATCGGCGAACAGCCGAGAGATGTTGGCGAGCAGGCGGATTGACTCGAGGAGGTTGCGCGCGATGACGGGGAGCATCACATTGAGCTCGAAGTTGCCGGCCGATCCGCCGAAAGCCACGGCGTGATCGTTGCCCATCACCTGCGCGACCACCTGACAGACCGCCTCGGGGATGACCGGGTTCACTTTGCCCGGCATGATCGAGGAACCGGGCTGCAGGTCGGGCAGCCGGATCTCACTCAGCCCGGCCCGGGGTCCGGACCCCATCCAGCGCAAATCATTGGCGATCTTGTAGAGCGAGATAGCGATCACCCGCAGCACCCCGGAGGCTTCCACCAAGGCATCCCGGGAGGCTTGGGCCTCGAAATGGTCGCGCGCCTCGGACAGTGGCAGGTCCATGTCCGCGGCCAGCGCGGCAATCACCTCGCCGCCGAACCCGGCCGGGGCATTGATCCCGGTCCCCACGGCGGTACCACCCAGCGGCAGTTCGCCGATGCGTGGCAGCGCGTCCCGCAGCCGCTCGACCCCGAGGCGCACGGCGGCGGCGTACCCGCCGAACTCCTGGCCCAAGGTCACAGGGGTGGCGTCCATCAGGTGGGTTCGGCCGGACTTGACCACCGACGCGAACTCTTCAGCCTTGCGGGACAGCGAGGCGCTCAGGTGCTCCAACGCCGGGATCAGCGCCCGCGCGATCGAGCGGGTCGCGGCGATATGGATGGCCGCCGGGAACTGGTCGTTGGAGGAGAACGGGTCATTGACGTCGTCGTTGGGATGCACCCTCGCGCCGTCGCCCAATCGATCCGCGGCCAGCGTCGCGATAACCTCGTTGGCGTTCATGTTCGACGACGTACCGGAGCCGGTCTGGAAGACGTCGATCGGGAAGTGGGCGTCCCAGTCCCCTCGGGCGACCTCGGCCGCGGCGTCATGGATCGCGGTGGCCTTCGCCGGCTCGAGCCGGCCGCTTTCCCCGCGAAGCCGGGCGCTGGCACCCTTGATCGAGGCGATCGCACCGATCAGTTCACGGTCGATCGGCTGAAAGGAAACCGGAAAGTTCTCGATCGCGCGCTGCGTCTGCGCCCGGTACTTTGCCCATGTGGGGACGGCGATCTCGCCCATCGAGTCATGTTCGATCCGCACGTCCTGCTCGACCACATGCACTCCTCAATCAGCCATGATGCCTATAAACCGACTGTAATGAAGAACAGCGAATCACCGGAGGCATACCGCCACCCCATAGCTGGCGCCCACCGTCTATCGTGTGGCGCCGAACACTTTCGACCATGACCTGCCCGGGTTTCTGCTAGTCGGAACGGAGAACAAGCAATGAGTCAGCCCCCGTACGGTCAAGGCGGCTACGACCCGAATCAGGGGGGGTATGACCCCACTCAGGGATATCCCCAGCAAGGTGGCGGTCAGCCGGGCCAGGGATTCGGCCAGCCCGGTGGCGGTCAGCCGGGTCAGGGATATGGCCAGCAGGGTGCTGGCCAACCGGGTCAGGGATATGGCCAGCCGGGTGGTTACGACCCCAACCAGGGCTACGGCCAGCCAGCCGGTGGGTACCAGCAGGGTGGGTACGACCAGGGGGGATACGGCGGCCCAGGTGGCTACGGTCAGCCACCGAAGAAGAACAACACAAATCGGATAATCGCCGCGATCGTGGCGGCGGTACTCCTCATCGGCGGTGGGGTGGCTGCCTTTTTGCTGCTCAACAGGGATGACGATCCGGCGACGACGGCGACAACGACGTCCAGCAGCCAGTCCGTCACCGAAGACGGCGCAGAAACGACAGAAGAAACCACCGAGGCCACGGAAACCGAGGACACCGAAGGATCCGGCGAACTGCCCCCCGCCGCCTCGCCCGAGGGTCTGGGTGATGACCCAGCGCTCGACGAACTGGCCCAGAGCTGCTTCGAAGGCGACATGGAGGCCTGCGACGACCTGTTCACCCAGTCACCGCTGGACTCGGCCTACGAGGACTACGGCAACACGTGTGGCAACCGAATCCCCGAGGACGAGGTCCAGCTACGCCTGTGCGTCGACATCTTCCCCTGAGGTCATCCCGGCGGATCGGCCCCGATCAATTCCGGTAGCCCATGCTGTACGGTCGCGCGCGTGTCGATCCCTCCTAACCAACCGCCCATGGGCGGCTATCCGCGGCCGGGTGAAGGCGGATACAACCCGCCGGGCGGGGCGCCGGGTTCGGGTGGACCGTCCCAGAGCGGTTGGTCAGCGGGCCCGGATCCGACCCAGCAGTACGGCCAGTCTCCCTACGGCCCCCCGCCCAGCGGGTACCAACCGGCTGACCTCTTCACCCCCGCGCAGGGCGGTTATGGCGGGCCGGAACCGCAATGGGGCCAGCCGGGCGGCTATCCCGGTGAGGGTGGTTATGGATCGGGTGGACCGCCGCCCAAGCGGTCCCCGCTCCCGTGGATCATCGGGGTCCTTGTCCTGCTCCTGGTAGCCGGTGGAGTACTGCTGTTCTTCCTGCTCACGGACGACACACCGACGCCGGTGGCGACAACCACCTCCACCACCTCCGCCACGTCCTCAGCGGAGCCGACAACCGAAGAAGAAGAGTCCGTCGAGGAGACCACCGACGAGGCAACCGAGTCGCCCACACCGACGCCCGAGGTCGGACTGCCTCCACCGGCCGGCGCCCCCGCGCCGATCGGCAGCGGAGATGCCAACATCGATACGCTTGCTCAAAGTTGTTTCAGTGGCGACATGCAGGCATGTGACGACCTCTACGCGGCCACCGCCGGCCCGGACCCGGACAACCCGGACCCGACGCCGGAGCTACAGGCATTCTTCGACTATGCGTTCACCTGCGGCGAGCGGTTGACCGAGACTGAGGTTGCCGAGCGGTTCTGTGTCGCGATCTGGCCAGACGCCTGACCCGGGTGGCTCGAGAACAACAGAATCGACTACGGCATGACGTTGATCATCGCGGCTGTCGTCGCTCTAGCGCTCGCCGATCTGGGTGTAGTCCCGCTCTGTCGGACCGGTGTAGAGCTGCCGCGGCCGGCCGATCTTCGTGGCCGGGTCGGCGATCATCTCGCGCCACTGCGCGATCCAGCCGGGTAGCCGGCCGATCGCGAACAGCACCGTGAACATCCGGGTCGGAAAGCCCATCGCCCGGTAGATGAGGCCGGTGTAGAAGTCGACGTTGGGGTACAGCTTGCGCTCGATGAAGTAGTCGTCGGACAGCGCGATCTCCTCGAGCTGGCGAGCCAGGTCCAGGAGTTCGTTGCCACTGCCGAGCCGGTCCAGGATCTCGTCGGCGGTCTTCTTCACGATGGCTGCCCGCGGGTCGTAGTTCTTGTAGACCCGGTGGCCGAACCCCATCAACTTCACGCCGGGTTCCTTGTTCTTCACCCGTTTGACGAAGCTGTCGATGTCGCCCCCGTCGGCAGCAATCGCCTGGAGCATCTCGAGTACCGACTGGTTGGCGCCGCCGTGCAGAGGGCCGAACAGCGCATTGATGCCCGCAGACACCGAGGCGAACAGGTTGGCGTGACTCGACCCAACCAACCGTACGGTCGAGGTCGAACAGTTCTGCTCGTGATCGGCGTGCAGGATGAAGAGCATGTCCAGCGCCTTGACGAGGTCCGGATCGAGGTCGTAGGGCTCGGCCGGGAACCCGAAGGTCATCCGGAGGAAGTTCTCGACCAATCCAAGGGAGTTGTCCGGATAGAGCATCGGCTGACCCACGGACTTCTTGTACGCATACGCCGCGATCGTCGGGAGCTTCGCCATCAGGCGCAGCGTGGAGATCTCGACGTGGTGGGCGTCGAAGGGGTCCAGCGAATCCTGATAGAAGGTGGAAAGGGCGCTGACCGCGCTGGACAACACCGGCATCGGATGGGCGTCGCGTGGGAAACCCTCGAAGAATCGTTTGAGCTCCTCGTGCAGCAGGGTGTGTCGCCGTAGCCGCTGGTCGAAGGAGTTGAGTTCCTCTGCGGTGGGCAGTTCACCGTAGATCAGCAAGTAAGAGACCTCGATGAAGGTGGACTTCTCCGCGAGTTGATCGATCGGGTAGCCGCGGTAGCGCAGGATGCCGGCGTCACCATCGATGTAGGTCACCGCCGACGAGCAGGAAGCGGTGTTCACAAAGCCGTTGTCCAGGGTGACCATGCCGGTGCTGGACAGCAGCTTGCCGGCGTTGATGCCGGGGGAGCCCTCCGAGGCCGCCACGATCGGCATGGTCAGTTCACCGCCGGGGTGGCTGAGGGTTACTTCGCCCAATGGTTGTCGCGAGGTGTCGGCATCTGTGTCAGTCATCGTGGTCCGACGCTACTTGCTGGCTACCGCCTCTGCCTAGCCGCGCCGAGGGGGTCGTCGACGCGGCGGATGCGCTCCGTTGAGCTGAGTACGGCGTACCGGCGCAAGGACCTCGACGGTCATCTGCCCTGGGGCGAGCTGCATTGGCAGGACGGTCCGGGCTAGCTCGGTACGCCGGCGTGCTCGAAGTCGATCGAGGAGTAGGCCCGCAGCTTTTCCAGGCGATGCCAACTGTCGATCTGGCGGATCGTGCCCGACCTGGACCGCATGACCAAGGACTGGGTGGTCGCCCCGCCGGATCGGAAGTGCACGCCGCGGAGCAGGTCGCCGTCGGTGATGCCGGTGGCCACGAAGAAGACGTTGTCGCCGCTGACCAGGTCGTCGTTGTGCAGGACCCGATCAAGCTCATGACCGGCGTCGATTGCTTTTTGACGTTCCTCGTCGTCACGCGGCCAGAGTCGAGCCTGCATCTCCCCGCCCATGCACTTGAGCGCGCAGGCGGTGATGATCCCCTCCGGCGTGCCGCCAATCCCCATCAGCATGTCCACGCCCGTGGACGCACGGGCGGCTGAGATGGCACCGGCGACATCGCCGTCAGTAATGAAGTGGATCCGAGCGCCGGCCTGGCGGACCTCGGAAACGAGCCGGTCATGCCGGGGGCGCGCGAGGATGCAGACGGTGACGTCAGCGACATCACTGTTCTTCGCCTTGGCCACCCTCCGGATGTTCTCGGCGACCGGCGCGGTGATGTCGACGACGCCCACTGCCTCCGGTCCGACGGCGAGCTTTTCCATGTAGAACACCGCGGACGGGTCGTACATCGCGCCGCGTTCGGCTACGGCCAGCACCGCAATAGCGTTGGGCATTCCGTCGGCCATCAGGGTGGTGCCGTCGATGGGGTCGACCGCCACATCGCAGAACGGGCCCGTTCCGTCCCCGACGTGCTCCCCGTTGTAGAGCATGGGCGCCTGGTCCTTCTCACCCTCGCCGATGACCACGACGCCGTTCATCGAGACCGTGCCGATCAGCTTGCGCATTGCGTCCACCGCGGCGCCGTCACCGCCGTTCTTGTCCCCACGTCCGACCCAACGCCCCGCTGACATCGCGGCGGCCTCGGTCACCCGCACCAGTTCCATGGCGAGGTTGCGGTCCGGCGCGGGCATCTCTGCCGCTGTTGGGGCTGGCGCGCTTTCGGGCATCGGTGGCTCCCTGGGTCACCCAATGGCCTCGGGCTGCTGCAATCCTAGTGACATGGCAGGGGAGACCACGGGTGGGCCTGCGGCGCGACTGGGCAAGCTGACCTGGGCCAATATGCTGCGCTCCTTGTTGCCACTGGTCGTGATCGTCTTGGCGCTGGCCTACTTCTGCTCGCCCCAGGATCAGGACCCTGTCGTCGAGATCGACCCGTCGAACTCGATCCGGTACGCGGCATCACTGACCGAGATCTCGCTGCCCGTCCCCGAACTCGCAGAAACCTGGCGCCCGACCAGCGTCGACGTCACAGGTCCGACCAGCGGTCGGAGTGGTCTGGTGACCCTCACGATCGGGTACGTGACACCCTCGGTGGAGTTCGCCCGCTACGTCGTCAGCACCGATCCGAACTCGGAGCGCATGCAAGACCTGCTGACCGACGCGGAGTCCGCCGGCGAGGTCAGGTTGGGCGGGAACACCTGGGAGGAGTTCACCACCAGCAGGGGGGAACAGCTCTATCTCCGCATCGACGGCGAGTTGCGGCTGGTCGTCACGGGCAGCGCGAGCCGGGACGAACTCAGCACACTCGCGCAGTCGCTGCGGCCCTAGCCGGCTGACGGTTCATCCGCGGTGGGGTCAGATTCGCGGTTATGCGCATAACCGTCGCAGTCGAGGGCGATTTATCGCGCTTATGCGCATAAGTGTCCGACGCCCCCGGATGATGATCAAAGGTGGCCGAAGCCGCACCATCGGCCCTACCTGGCTCACCTGCGCCTATCTCGGCCTACCACGACCGGGGTCAGCTGTCAGGTCGCGCCTTTGCCGGCGTCGCTCGGAGTCTGGCCGGCGCGCGCAATGTCGAGGCGTGCTCGGGCGTTGTCCAGCCAGCTCTGGCAGATCGCTGCCAGTACCTCACCGCGCTCCCAGAGCGTCAGGGCCTGCTCGAGGGTCTGACCGCCGCCCTCGAGGGCCACAACGATGGCGGCGAGTTCGTCTCGCGCCTGCTCGTAGCTCGGCTGCTCGCCGACCCCGCTCGGATCGCTCACGATCACCAGTATCGCCCGGGCCAGGCACGGCCTCAGGAACTGGGCTGGTCACCCTCGCGGTTGGCAGGTTTCGAGGCGACATCAGGCCTCAGCGAGGGAGCCAACTGGGGTCCCGGCCGCTGAGCCCGATGGCTCGGACCAGGGCCGGGGCATCGGCGGGAACCGGCACGGCGGGCCCGAACAATCCGGCTCGGGCGGCCTCCTCGCCAGGCATCGACATCGCAGTCGCGAAATCGAAGGTCACGTCGAGGCTTTGGGTTCGACGGCTTCGGCGGGACAGCTCATGCTCGGCGAGCCGGTTCGGCGCGTGCATCCAGAGATCCACCGGCGAGGCGGATGTGCAGACGTTGATCTTTGGTTATCACCTCCGGTTGCCGTAGGACCTCGTTGGCCTCGGTAGTGACCACCGCATACCCGCGGGCCAAGGTCGCCGCGGGCGAAAGCGCCACGATCCGGGCGCGCGTGTGGTCGAGATCGGCCTGACCCTGGCCGAGTTGGCTAGCCGACTGCCGATGTGCTCGGGCGCGGAGCGACTCGATCGCCTGCCGGCGGGTCTCCAGCAGACTTTCCGGGTCGGCCAGTGCGGGATGGCGGAGGATGCCGTTGAGCCATTGCAGGTCATGGGTGATCCGGCCGGACACGGCTGCGTACGAGGCTCGGCGCAGCCTGGCCAAAACAGCCTGCTCGGCGGCGAGGTCGGGTACGACCTTGAGCCCCGCATCGGTGGGCGTGGAGGCACGTAGGTCGGCGACGAAGTCGATGAGCGCGGTGTCGGACTCATGGCCGATGGCGCTGACCACCGGCGTACGGCAGGCGGCGATGGCCCGGCACAGCCCTTCGTCACTAAACGCAAGCAGGTCTTCGACCGATCCGCCGCCCCGGGCGATCACGATGACCGCAATGTCCGGATCGCGGTCGAGCAGCTGCAGTCCGTCGATGACCGAACGGGCAGCAGTCGGACCTTGTACGGCGCATGCGTACGTACTGAAACGCACTGCGGGCCATCGACGTCGGGCGTTCTCCACTACATCGTGTTCGGCAGCGCTACCCCGCCCGGTGATCAGCCCCACGACAGCCGGCAGGAACGGCAGTGGCTTCTTGCGTACGGCGTCGAACAGCCCTTCGGCGGCCAGGAGCTGCCGCAGCCGGTCGATCCGGGCCAGCAGCTCGCCGATTCCCACGGCCCGGATCTCGCTGGCGCGCAACGAGAGTGTTCCGCGGGCGGCATAGAAATCTGCACGAGCCCGGACGATGATCCGGGCTCCCTCGGCCAACGGAGCCGGTAAGGCCTCGATCAGGTCTCGGCGGCAGGTCACTGACAGCGACATGTCCGCGGCGGGGTCCCGGAGTACGAGGAACACCGTTGCCGCGCCCGCCCGGCGGCTGATCTGGGCCACCTGCCCTTCCACCCAAACCTCACCGAGCCGCCCGATCCACTCGGTCAGCTTGCGGGACACCGTGCGGACCGGCCAGGGGTGCTCGGCCGTGGACGGTGCGGTCATCGCAAGCTGTTGTGCTTCAGGCTTGCCCGCGGCTGGCGGTGGCTCGTTTCTGCAGCATGGTCACTCTGTTTTCCAGCATCGTGAGGTACGGCGCGCGGGCTTGCGAGACGCGCTCGTAGGTCAGGAGGTCGTGCAAGGTGGCGGCGTCGAAGGTCCGCAGTCGAGCCCTTAACTGGGCCAGGGTGAAGGCGTCGTATCCGGGCACCGGTGGCCCGGACGCCGGGCGACCGTTGCCCGCACCGCCCGCCGGTGTTCCGGCCGGAACGTCGTCGGTGAGATCGAAGGCAGATGGCGCATGTCCCATTCGGGTGGCCGAGCCAGGCGTTCGTTTCGGCCGGGCACGCGCCGTGCCCGGCAGCGCGGGCAGGACCTCGTTCGAGGCTGCTGTGACGTCCACTCCGAATCCCTCGGTGACCGCATCAGCGACCCCGACGACATCGTCGTCGAAGGTCGCCCAAGGTGGGTCTGCCTCTGCGGTCCCGCTGATCTGGGTGAGCAACTCATCGCCCTTGACCACCAGTCCCGCGTAACGCTGCTGCAGTCGCAGAGATGCCTGCATCGCCAGACCGGCCATCCGGACCGGCAGACCGGTGATGGTGCTGGGCAGGTGGCGGGCCTGGTCGAGCATGGCGGCCGCGAGGCCGGCTGCGGCCCGGATCGGTTCCGGGATCTCCACTGAGCGGCCAGGCGGGTCCGGGACCTCGCGTTCGTCGGGATAGGGCGACATTCCTCTAGCCTGCCACGCCGACTGGACCGCATCGGTCTCAGTTCGCGAGAACGTATGATCGATGCAGTGAGTCCGCCCGCGAAACGTGTCCTGTTGGCCGACCCCCGTGGGTACTGCGCCGGGGTCGACCGTGCCGTGGTCGCCGTGGAAAAGGCGTTGGAGTCCCACGGTGCTCCGGTCTACGTCCGCAAGCAGATCGTGCACAACGTGCATGTTGTACGGACCCTCGAGGAGCGCGGGGCCGTCTTCGTAGAGGAGACCGCCGAGGTCCCCGAAGGTGCGCTGCTCGTCTTCAGCGCCCACGGCGTCTCGCCCGCGGTCCGCCAGGAGGCCAAGGCCCGCAGGCTGCGCACGATCGACGCGACCTGCCCGCTGGTGACCAAGGTGCACAAGGAGGCGACCCGATTCGCCCGGGACGGATACGACATCCTGCTGATCGGACACCGCGGTCATGAAGAGGTCGAAGGCACTACTGGGGAAGCCCCCGAGCACATCCATGTCGTGGATGGACCCCAGGATATTGCGACCGTGACCGTGCGTGATCCCGAGCGCGTGGTGTGGCTGTCTCAGACGACGCTTTCGGTGGACGAGACCCTGGAGACCGTCGACCGGCTCCAGGAACGTTTTCCCGGTTTGTCCCCGCCGCCCAGCGACGACATCTGTTACGCGACTCAGAACCGTCAGCAGGCCGTCAAGAAGATGGCCGGCGACTGTGACCTGGTCCTGGTGGTCGGTTCTCCCAATTCCTCGAACTCGGTACGCCTGGTCGAAGTCGCCCTGGCTGCCGGGGCGACGGCCTCCTACTTGGTGGACTTCGCTGATCAGATCGACGAGGCCTGGCTGACCGGCGTCGATACGGTCGGTGTGACCAGTGGGGCGTCGGTACCGGAAATACTCGTGCAGGATGTCCTGGCCTGGCTTGCCGAGCGCGGGTACGCCGATGTGCAGCGGGTGGTTGCGGCCGAGGAGAAGGTCGTCTTCGCGCTGCCGCACGAACTGCGCAGGACCACCGCCCCAGCCTGACGCGTGCGCTGTCCTAGCGCGGAATCAACGACGTCGAGTCAGCCGGTACCAGCAGACCAGTAGCCCGACGGTGGTCGCGATCGCCATCGTGGGGAAGCCGCGCACCAAGATTGCGGCGAGAACGGTCGGAGTGAACGGCAGCGTGGGTGCCAAAATGATCTTCCCGGCCGCGACGGCGGCGAAGACCAGTGGGGGAGCGACGACGATGGTCGCGATATCGCTGCGTCGTACCCACAGGCCGGCTAGCAGGGTGGATCCGGCCAGTGCGATGAGCGTAATCAGGCGCAGCCCGATCCCGAGCAAGGATTCGGCAGTGGCCAGGGCGAGAGTCACCGCGAAGATGAACGCCACCGCGCCCAGACCGGTCAGCGTGAACCGATCGGCCGCTTCCGCCTGGCCGCTGGTCGGGCGGGACTGGTCTCGACCGCGCTGTCCGGCGCCTGGGTCGTCCCATGTGGGCCGGCTCGTGGTGCGCTGGCGAACGTATGCGTCGGATGGCCGGGCCGGACCGTTCATATTGACGCCACTGGCCCCGCCCGCCACTCGATGCTCCTTCCGCTCATCCCGTCACTGCCCCGGGCACGACTCCGCGCGGGTTCGCTCAGACTACGGTCCCCGCTGCTCAGGCCATGTGCACCGTGTCCGACCCGCCCTGCCCCACCGGTGCGCCGCCGGACGGCGGATCTACCGGGTCATGAGTCACCGGGTCATGGTTTGACCGGATTCGTCGAAACTGGTCGACTGCCAGTCCCCGTAGCGGGGTCGTGATGTCCTCGGGACCGGTCAACGATGTGTCGTTCACGCCCAGTTCGCTGAACCGGCGTGCCGAAACCAACACATTGCGCTCGTAGGACCCGACGGTGTCGTTGTATCGCCCGACGGCGCTGCCCAGCGCAAGGCCAAGCTTGCCCAGATGCTCGGAGAACCGGACCAGCCGACCGTGCAACATGCGCCCCAACTCCAGCACCTGGGCGGTATTGGCAGCCAGCGTGTCCTGCCGCCAGCTATGGGCGACTGTGCGCAGCAGGGCCAGCAGTGTTGCTGGGGTGGCAATGACCACGTCGCGGGTGAAGCCATACTCCAGCAGGGCCGGCTGGGTTTCCAGCGCTGCAGCCAGGAACGCATCCGAGGGCAGGAACAGCACGACGAACTCGGGCGTCCCGGGCACGTGGCTGAGGTAGTCGCGGCTGGCGAGCTTGTCGATGTGCTGGCGTAGCTGTCGCGCATGCGCGGTCATCCCCAGCCGGCGTCCGGGTTCGTCGGCGGCATGGATTGCATCCAAGAAGGCAGCGAGCGGGACCTTGGCGTCCACGACGATCTGACGGCCAGCCGTGAGCTGGATGAGCAGGTCCGGACGGTGGCGCCCCGCGGAGTCGGTGAACTGGGGTTGCTCGACGAAATCGCAGTGCGCCAGCATGCCGGACAGCTCCACGACGCGGCGTAACTGCATCTCACCCCACTGACCTCGTACGTGCGGGGCGCGCAGGGCCGTGACCAGTGCAGCCGTCTCCCTGCGCAGCGCCTGAGAGGTCTCACCCATCTGCAGCACCTGGGCCCGGAGCTCCCCGTGCGCCTGCGCGCGGTCGCGATCGAGTGCGATCAAGTGGTCATGCAACTGGTCCAGGGCCTGCGCGGTGTCCTCACCGGACCAGGTCGGATCTGCCCCGCCTGTCCGCTGCAGTACCCAGGCCAGGGTGGCCGCCAACGCGACTCCGACCAGCAGGCCGAGCAACGCAGCAGTGATGTCCATGTCGGCGAGCATTCCCGACACGTCCGACAAATCTCCTCATCACCGCACCTCTGAAAGCCGGTTCGCTACACAACCGCCACTTTCACGGTGTCTAAAGCGGAGATTGTGTAGCGAACCGGCTCAGGCAGCCGCCTGTGCTTCGTGGTCCAGCAGCCAGCCCTTAGGGTTCAGGCCGTACCGGAAGTTGTGCAGTGAGCCGGTTGCCGAGATCACTCGATGGCACGGGACGAACAGTGCTGCGGCATTGCGCGAACAGGCACTGGCCGCGGCGCGTACGGCGGCCGGCCGGCCACACTTTGCCGCGAACGCGCCGTAGGACATCGTCGTACCGGCCGGCACGTCCCGTAGAACATCCCAGGCGTGGGTGATGAACGGCCCGCTCCACTGTCGTACCGGAATTTCGTCTACCGCGTTAAGGTCACCGTCCAGATAGGACCGTACGGCGAGACTGACGGGGCCGAGATCCTCGGCGGGCGCGATTGCCTGCGGTCGTAGCCGCGGAGCGATCACCGCCACCAGCGATTCGAGATCGGTCGTCCAGCCGCTGGCATAGACCGTGCCCTGATCGGCCAGAACGGTGAAGTCCCCGACCGGTGTTTCGGTAGTCCAACTGAGCATCATGCGCTTCTCCTGACTCTCGTCGATCGGGTGCTGCCGTTGCTGGCAGCGACTTCGGTCGGGCGATCGCCGAGTGAGCGCGCCCGCTCTTGGCGGTTCTGGCCGAAATCGCCAGGGCTTGCCGGGCGGACATCACGGGTCGCCGTGTGGTGCACCCAAAGGTGCATGACGGCATAGGAACGCCAGGGCCGCCAGGCGGTGGCCCTGGCGTTGGCGGCGCGCTCGGTGACCAGCGGGGCAAGGGGCGCCGGGGATCCGGATCGGTCTCCGAGGTCCCGAGACAAGTCGTCCAAGGCTCGTCGCAGGATCAGGTCACCGCCGAGGAACACGTCGGGGTCCGCCAGGCCCCGCATGGCTATGTAGGAAGCCGTCCATGGCCCGATCCCGGGTATCTGCTGCAGGCTCTCGACTGCGGCTCGCCGATCCACCCCGATGTCCAGGGACACCGTTCCGTCGGCCAGAGCGCGGGCTAGTTCTTGGAGCGTCCGCTGGCGGGCGTTCGTCATGCCCAAGCCGGACAGATCAGCCTCCGCGATTACCTCCGGCCGAGGAAAGGCATGCGTCAGGCTGCCGTCGGGATGGTCCAGCGGTGTCCCGAGTGCCGCGACCAGGCGAGCGGTCAGGGTCGTGGCCCCAGCCACGGAGACCTGCTGACCGATCACGGTGCGGAAGGCCAGCTCAGCAGCATCCGCGGCCCCCGGCACGCGCAGGCCCGGGCGCCGCGTGATCAGCGGGCCGAGCGTGGGATCGCCGCGCAGCGCCTCGTACACCGCGACCGGATCGCTGTCCGCATCGAGAATGCGACGACAGCTGGCGACCGCAGACGGCAGGTCTCGGACGTCAGCCAAGCGCAGGACGCACTGGGTGAACGTGTCCTGTGGCGTCAGCTCCACGATGGTCGGGCCGTGCGCGAGCACCAGGACCCGCCGGTAGGTACCGCCGGTAGCCTCCTCGATCTCCCGCACCTGATGTCCGGCGAAGAACGCGAGCAGGGCGGTCCGGTCGTACGGTGCGCGATGGGCCAGCCGGAGGTTGATCACCCCCGGTGCAGACGGGGCTGTCCGGCGGCCGGAGCGGAGCTCGCCTGGGGTACGGGCGAAGACCTCGCGCACCGTGTCGTTGAACTGACGGATACTGCGGAAGCCGGCTGCGAACGCGATGTCGGCGAAGGACATGCCGGTCGTCTCGATCAGCACGCGTGCGGTCTGGGCGCGTTGGGCTCGGGCAAGCGCGAGGGGTCCCACTCCGAGCTCGGCGACGAGCAACCGGTGCAGGTGCCGCTCGGAATACCCGAGAGCGGAGGCAAGCCCAGGAACACCGAGGCGATCAACCGCGCCGTCGGCGATCAGCCGCATCGCTCGTCCGACGGCATCGGCGCGCACGTTCCACTCCGCCGATCCCGGAGCTGCGTCCGGTCGACACCGTCGGCAGGCCCGAAGCGCAGCGGCTTGCGCCGCAGCCGCTACTGGATAATAAGAGACGTTGTGAGGCAAGGGGGTACGGGCCGGGCAGCTGGGGCGGCAATAGATCCCCGTGGTGTGCACGCCAACGAAGAACCATCCGTCGAAGCGAGCATCCCGGCTGCTAACGGCGCGGTAGCAGCGTTCGGGGTCGAGGCGGCCGTCGGTGAGCACGACGTCGACTATGCCACCCGGACGGCTGGACAACTGGCGGGAATCGGACGTGTCGGTGCCAGACGCTTCACATCGGCGGGAAGCGACCGCCGTACCCTGGCACCTCGTGAGTTTGACCATCGGCATCGTCGGGCTGCCCAACGTCGGAAAATCCACCCTCTTCAACGCCTTGACCAAAAACGACGTCCTGGCGGCGAATTACCCCTTCGCGACCATCGAGCCGAACGTCGGGGTTGTCGGGGTTCCGGATGCGCGGCTTCCGGTGCTAGGGAAGTTGCACAACAGCGCGAAGATCCTCCCTGCCGCGGTCTCCTTCGTCGACATCGCCGGAATAGTCCGCGGTGCCAGTGAGGGACAGGGTCTGGGCAACAAGTTCCTGGCCCACATCCGCGAGGCGAGTGCGATCTGCCAGGTGATCCGGGTCTTCTCCGACGAGGACGTCGCCCATGTCGATGGCCGGGTTTCACCCGCGGGCGACATCGAGACGATCAACACCGAGCTGATCCTGGCCGACCTGCAGACCCTGGAGAAGGCGATTCCGCGGCTGGAGAAGGAGGTCCGGTTGGCCAGGCATCGCCGCCCGGTGCTCGAGGCCACGGCCGAGGCCGTTGCCGTACTTGACTCCGGTGAGGTCCTCCACGGCTCCAAGGTTGACCTCGAGATTCTGGCCGAGCTATCCCTGCTCACCGCCAAGCCGTTCCTGTACGTCTTCAACGTCGACGAGCAGGAGCTGGCCGACCCCGCAGTTGTCGACGATCTGCGGGCCCTGGTGGCTCCGTCCGAGGCGATCGTCCTGGACGCCAAGGTTGAGGCCGAGCTCGCCGAACTGCCCGCCGAGGAGGCAGCCGAGTTGCTCGCCGCCGTGGGCCAGGAGGAACCCGGACTGCACCAGCTGGCCCGGATCGGATTCGACACTCTGGGTCTGCACACCTTTCTCACCGCCGGCCCCAAGGAGTCTCGCGCGTGGACCATCCCCAAGGGCGCGACCGCTCCCGAGGCTGCCGGCGTCATCCACACCGATTTCCAGCGCGGTTTCATCAAGGCCGAGATCAT
This sequence comes from Actinomycetota bacterium, assembly GCA_030862345.1. Classification (GTDB taxonomy): domain Bacteria; phylum Actinomycetota; class Actinomycetes; order Mycobacteriales; family Geodermatophilaceae; genus JACCQS01. The sequence continues at coordinate 18,077 of JALZDV010000244.1, forward strand.
CTCCTATGACGATCTCGTCACCGCCGGTTCCATGGCCGAGGCGAAGGCGAGGGGGCGGGTCCGGATCGAGGGCAAGGACTACGTCATGGCCGACGGCGACGTCGTGGAGTTCCGGCACGGAGCAACATCTAGTAGGAGCCCGCTTGCTGGCCGTTAAGGGCCACAGAATCGCTCGGAGTCGTTAGGGCGAGGGCGACAACCGCAACGCCTGGCCGGCGCAACGCCTGGCCGGCCGAGCCGCTGCTCTGCTGGACCGACTGAGCCGGTGGGTCAGCCTCCCCGCGTCGCCGTGGGCGGGGTTCCGCCGGCAGGAGAAGGCCAGGAAAGCCACGGCTTGTCCCGCTCGTACCGGCGCACCTCGTCCACGTAAGCGCGCCAGGTCGATTCGTCCGGATCGCCGGAGTAGTGCACCCCCACGCAGGCATCGAGGTTGCCGCGCAACTGCGGATACCACATGGCGCCGTCGTAGCAGGCGCGGCGCAGACCCATCGCCCAGTCGGCGACGAACGCCGTGGAGACCTCCGAGTTTGGATGTCCACCCCACACGGTGCGCTTCATCTGATAGAGGCCGAAGGACTGTCCAGCATCACCGATGAAACTCTGCACCCAGGTGGTCTCGGTAACTGCCTGGGCTCGGTTGAGGTCGGTCGGAAAACCCCACTTGCACGACGCCCACTGGATGATCTCGTCGGTGGTGCCGGTGAAGTTGCCGTCCACGCGCCCCCGGTACGCGGCGCCGTCAGCCTCGGCCGTGAACCACGTGCCCATGCCGTAGGGCGCGGGGCCCTGGGGGCGCGTGCTGTTGGCCCGCGCGTTCTGCGGTCGCGGCTCCCACACGTCCCGCTGCACCCGCGCCGCGCATTCCTCCCCGGACGGGAGGGGGCTGTCCGGTGCAAGGAGCGGGAAG
>JALZDV010000277.1 GCA_030862345.1 Actinomycetota bacterium
CCCTCAATCGAGCACTCGCACTAACTGGTCAATTGCCGCATCTCCCGACCGCGGCAGTTGACCAGTTAGTGCCGTCCGACCCGCCGCATCACGACGATTCTCGGCGGTCCGCCTCGAGGCAGCCGCCCCCGGGCACCGTTGTCGCGGGCAAGCCGAGTTCGGCCCGGATCTGCGCGCCGGATTCGTTGTGTGCCGGTGCCGTACGAGGCATGGGGGGCACGGTCGTACCGAACCGAGGCGCCGGACCGGGCTGCGGTTGACCGCCGACATCGGTGAACACCGCTCGGTCACGGTTGTGCTCGTCGGACATGGCTTCCTGCCAGTTCAGCACCGGCGAGACACAGGCATCGGTGCCCCGGAAGATCGCCGACCATTCGTCGCGGGTGCGCCCAGCCACCGCGGCGGCGAACTGGGCACGTAGTGCGGGCCAGTTCCCGGGATCGGCGCGATCGGGTAGCTGGCTGCTTTCCAGGCCAAGACCGTTGATCAGCGCGGCATAGAACGGCTCCTCCAACGCGCCCACGGCAAGATACCGCCCGTCGGCACAGACGTAGACGTCGTAGAACGGGGCTCCGGTGTCCAGCAGATTGACCCCGCGCTCGTCCTGCCATTCCCCGTCCAGCCGGAGTCCGTGGATCATCCCGGTGAGCAAGGCCGTACCGTCCACGATCGCCGCGTCGACGACCTGTCCCTCTCCAGTCTCCCGCGCGTGCAGCAGTGCTGCGACCAGGCCGAAGGCCAGCAGCATTCCGCCGCCGCCGAAGTCGCCGAGCAGGTTAAGCGGCGGAGCCGGCACCTCGTCCGATCGCCCGAAGCCATGCAGTGCACCGGTCGTGGCTATGTAGTCGATGTCATGGCCGGCGGTGTGCGCGTACGGGCCGCTCTGTCCCCAACCGGTCATTCGGCCGTACACCAGGCACGGGTTGGCCGCGAGCACGGGCTCGGGACCGAACCCGAGCCGCTCCATCACGCCCGGGCGGAAGCCCTCACTGAGCACATCGGCGCGATCCAGCAACCGGCGTACGACCTCACGGTCGGCCTCGTCGCGCAAGTCCAGGGCGATCGAGCGCTTCCCCCGATCCAGGACCGGGTTGAGCACCAGCCGCGACATGCCATCACCGGGTGGTCGAGGCCGTTCGATCCGTACGACATCCGCCCCGGCATCAGCCAGCATCATCCCGCAGAACGGCCCCGGCCCCAGACCGGCGAACTCGACGACGCTGACGCCGTGCAGAGGTCCCATTTCTCGACCGTAACGACCGGGCGGGTTTGGCGGGCATCGGGTCGGGATAGCTTGGTCCTGTGTCCACACCTGATCTCGACGACCTAGCCGGTAAGCGGCAGGCGATCAGTGAGAGACATCTCGAACCGCGCTCGAACCGGCCGCCGACGACGGCGCGCGGGCTGCACCATGTCGCACTGGTCGCGAGCGACGTCCAGCAGACGATCGACTTCTATGCGGGTCTGCTGGAGTTCCCGTTGACCGAAATCATCGAGAATCGGGACTACCCGGGCTCCACGCACTTCTTCTTCGACGTCGGCAACGGCAACCTGCTGGCCTTCTTCGATTTCCCCGGACTGGACGTCGGCCCGTACGCGGAGGTACTCGGCGGGCTGCACCACATCGCGATCTCGGTGGAGGCGCAGATGTGGCAGCGGCTCAAGGACAAGTTCGACGCAGCCGGCGTGGAGTACGTCCTGGAGAGCGACGTGTCGATCTACTTCCGCGACCCCGACGGGGCCAGGCTGGAGCTGCTGGCCGACCCGTTGGGCCAGATGTACGGCAGCGATGTCGGCTGAGCCCATGGCTGCATCCGACGACAGGCCCCGCACCCGCGGTAGAGCCTTCGATGCCCGCGGCAGCGATGTGGTCATCGTGGCCAACCGGCTGCCGGTCGACCAGGTCACCCAGGCCGACGGTTCGACGACCTGGCAGCGCAGCCCCGGCGGGCTGGTCACCGCGCTCGAGCCGTTCATCCGGGGCCGAAACGGGGCCTGGGTGGGTTGGGCCGGCGCCGACGGACAGGCCCCGGCACCGTTCGAGTCCGGCGGCATCCAACTCGTGCCCGTTCCGCTGACCGCCCAGGAAATTCGCCGCTACTACGAGGGGTTCTCCAACGCATCGCTGTGGCCGCTCTATCACGACGTCGTGGAACGGCCGCAGTACCACAGGTCCTGGTGGGACACCTATGTCTCGGTCAACGAACAGTTCGCGGCCAAAGCTGCCGAGGTCGCCGGCCGCGACGGCGTCGTGTGGGTGCACGACTACCAACTCCAGTTGGTCCCACAGATGTTGCGCGACGTGCGTCCGGACCTGCGGATCGGCTTCTTTCTGCACATCCCGTTCCCGCCGCTGGAGCTGTTCATGCAGCTGCCCGGCCGCCGCCGGATCATCGAGGGACTGCTCGGGGCGGACCTGATCGGATTCCAGCGGCCGCAGGCGGCCAGCAACTTCCTCCAACTGGCCCGGACCCTGTGCGACCTTAAACCCCGCCAAGGCGGCAAGGTTTCTGTGGATGGACGTACGGTCACCGCACGCGCCTTCCCGATCTCGATCGACGCGAAGAGCTACGACGAACTCGCTAACTCCGCGGAGACCGCCCAGCGGGCCAAGGAGATTCGCACGGAGCTCGGCGACCCGGACCGGATAATTCTCGGCGTCGACCGGCTGGACTACACCAAGGGCATCGGCGTGCGGCTGCGCGCCTTCTGTGAACTGCTCCAGGATAAGAAGGTGACGGCGCCGGACACCGTGCTGGTCCAGGTGGCCACGCCGAGCAGGGAGCGCGTGGAGCACTACGCCACGATGCGCGAGGAGATCGAGCGCATGGTCGGCCACGTCAACGGCGAGTTCGGCACCATCGGCGGTCCGGCCGTGCACTATCTGCATCAGTCCATGCCGCGGGAGGAGCTCGCGGCGCTGTACCGCGCTGCTGATGTGATGGCAGTGACGCCGTACCGCGACGGGATGAACCTCGTAGCGAAGGAATACGTCGCCGCTCGTGGCGACCTTGGCGGTGCGCTGGTCCTGTCCGAATTCGCCGGTGCCGCAGCCGAATTCAAGCAGGCATACCTGGTCAACCCGCATGACATAAACGGCGTGAAAGACGCACTGGCACGGGCATTGTTCGACCCACCGGCAAATCGCCGCCGCCGGATGAAAGCCCTGCGCAGGCACCTGTTCGCGCATGACTTGGACCACTGGGCACAGACATTCTTCGACGCGCTCGAAGATCCCGAGCAAGAGTGATCCGATGAGTGAGCACCTCATGGCGCAGACTCAGCGGGATCCCATCTCGGCGCTGACTGACGTCGCTCCCCGCCGCCCGCTGCTCGTCGTCACGGACTTCGACGGCACGCTGTCCCCGATCGTGCTCGATCCGGGCACGGCCGCGCTCATCGCTGGCGGGCAGGACATGCTGCTTCGACTCAGCAACATTCCCGGAGTCCAGGTCGCGGTGATGTCCGGCCGGGGCTACGACGATCTCGCCGAACGGGTCGGCCGGCATTCCGGCGTGTTCTTGATCGGCAGCCACGGTGCCGAATACGGCGCCGCGGCCGACGCCTCGCTGGCTGGCCGCCGCAACGACCTGGTCGCCGAGCTCCGAGATGTCGTCGCGCCGTACGAGGATGCCTTCCTCGAGATCAAGCCGGTCAGCGCGTCGGTCCACACCAGGCGGATGGCCGATCGGGTCGCGGCGACGCAGCTGCTCCAGGCGACCGTGGCCGGGCCAGGGGCGGTGCCCGGCCGTACCGTCAAGATCGGCAAGGAAGTCATCGAGATCGCTGTCGTGAAAGCCGACAAGGGGGTGGCCCTGCGGCGCCGCGCTGGTGAGGTCGGGGCCGCCGCGATCGTCTACCTCGGGGATGACGTCACCGACGAGGATGCCTTCGCCGTGCTGGGTCCGGACGATGTGGGGATCAAAGTCGGCGATGGCCCGACCTGCGCTGGATACCGGCTGGCTGACAGTGCGGCGGTGTTGGCGGCCCTGGACCACCTTGCGAACGCTCTCGTCTCGGATGATCAGGGCCTGCGAATGAGTCACTGGATCGACACTCCTCGATAGTCAGCGCCCGGGATGTAGTGCCGGTAACCTTCAGGCGCTCATGATTCGGGGATGCGAGCGCGGGTAATAAAGCGGTCGCCGTCGGTCAGAGCTGACGCATAGCGTCATGGCCATGACGACATCCGAGGATCTGTTCGCGACCGATCGCCACGGGCCCCCGTACGGCGGGCCGGAGCGTGACCTGCTCGACGGCTGGCTGGACTACCACCGCGAGACGCTGCTGCTCAAGTGCCAGGGGCTCACCGCTGAGCAGATGAAAGCCAGGTCCTGTGAACCGTCCACGCTGACCCTGCTCGGGCTCGTGCGCCACATGGCCGAGGTGGAAGCCTGGTTCAACAACGACATAACCGACAGCAGGATCCCGCCGATCTATTACACCGAGGAAGACCCCGACGGTGACTTCGACAACCTCGACGCGGCGGTGCCGGCCGACGACGTGGCCACCTACCGTCGCTCCGTGGCACGCTCGCGGGCGTTTTGTGCCAGCCATTCCGAACTGGACGAGGTCCTCGCGAGGAGCCGAACCGGGCAGGACATCACCTTGCGGTGGATCTATTTGCACATGATCGAGGAGTACGCCCGGCACAACGGCCACGCTGATCTGCTGCGTGAGCGCATAGACGGAGTCACCGGGGAGTAGGCATCGCCAGACCAGACCAGCATGGGCCGGGCATCGGCACCCGTCCGGCGTTCCGACCGGTGGATCGCGCCGGGCTACCGAACACATTGGCGACCGAGCTGGTGTCGCTGCCGGTACCCGGTACGGCGTTGCGCGTCGCCGTCGACGGCCCGCAGGTTGCCGAGCCGGGCGCCTTTGCCGACGCCCTCGTCGTACCGCTGCGCGCCCTCGGGCGTCCGGCGACCCACATCCGGGCCGAGATGTTCTGGCGGGATGCCGCTCTGCGCCTGGAGTACGGCCGTACCGACGTGAAGTCCTTCGTCAATGGCTGGCTCGACATCGAGGCGCTGCGCCGGGAGGTGCTGGACCCGCTCGGGCCGGGTGGGAGCGGCCGGTTTCTGCCCTCGTTGCGGCATCCGGGATCGAATCGGGCCACCCGGGAACCCGCCCGGTCGGCCGAGCCAGGATCCATCGTGCTGATCAGCGGGGAACTCCTGCTGCGGCACGGGCTGCCGTTCGACCGCACCATCCATCTGGCGGTCAGCCCGGCGGCGCGCCGCCGCCGTACGCCGGCCCAGTGGCAGTGGACCCTCCCGGCCTTCGACGACTACGACGTTGCCGTCGATCCGGTCCGACATTCGGATGTGGCGCTGCGCTTCGACGACCCCGGCCGTCCCGCGATCCGCCTCGACCCGCCGGCCGCGTGATCGACTCGGACAGCACCACGGAAACTGTCAGACTCCTCCGGCAGATTTACGGTCATCGCCCACGTCGAAAGAGCCGCCGATGAGCATGGAAGTAACCGCGTGGATGTCGCTGTACCACGCGATGAACCAGAACGAGGAGCGCCGCAAGTTCTCCGTCGAGACACTGCGCCGGATCCTCGGGTTCGCCCGGCCGCACCGGCGCGACCTGATCATCTTCCTCCTGCTCAGCGTCGTCTCCGCCGTGCTCATCGTGGCCACCCCGGTGCTGGCCGGACGCGTGGTCGACGCCATCGTGGGCGGTGGCGAGGTCTCGACAGTCGTCCAACTGTCCGTCCTGATTGCGGCCATCGCGCTCCTTGAAGCGGCCGTTGGCCTGCTCAGCCGGTGGCTGTCGGCGCGGATCGGGGAGGGCCTGATCCTCGATCTGCGCCGCGCGGTGTTCACCCATGTGCAGCGGATGCCGGTCGCCTTCTTCACCAGGACTCGGACCGGCGCATTGGTCAGCCGGTTGAACAACGACGTGATCGGGGCGCAGCGTGCGTTCAGCGACACCCTTTCCGGTGTCGTGACGAACATCGTGGCGCTGGTGCTCACCCTTGCTGTGATGCTGCAGGTGTCCTGGCAGATCACCCTGTTGGCCCTGGTCCTGCTGCCGGTCTTCGTCCTGCCGGCCCGCCGGATGGGCCGGCGGCTGGCCGCGATGGAACGCGAAGCGGCCGACCACAACGCAGCTATGACCACACAGATGACCGAGCGCTTCTCGGCCCCTGGGGCCACCTTGGTGAAGCTGTTCGGGCGTCCCGCGGACGAGACGGCCGAGTTCACCGCGCGAGCCAGCCGGGTCCGCGACATCGGGGTCCGTACGGCGGTCTACCAGTGGATCTTCGTGACCGCGCTGATCCTGGTTTCGGCGCTGGCCCTGGCGCTGGTGTACGGACTCGGCGGGTATCTCGCCCTGCGGGGGAGTCTCGACGCAGGCGACGTGGTCGTCCTCGCGCTGCTGTTGGCTCGCCTGTACGCACCACTGACTGCGCTGGCCAGCGCCCGCCTGGAGGTCATGACCGCACTGGTCAGCTTCGAGCGGGTCTTCGAAGTGCTCGACCTGGTGCCGCTGATCAAGGAGCCCACCGCACCGGTGCCGGTGCCCAGCGGCGGTGTGTCCCTGGAATTCAAGGACGTCCGGTTCAGCTACCCCGCCGCGACGGCGGTCTCGCTGGCCTCCCTGGAAGAGGTGGCGGTGCTAGATGCCCGCGGCGGCGTGGAGGTCCTGCACGGAGTCTCGTTCACCGCCGCTCCAGGACGACTGATCGCCCTCGTCGGATCCTCCGGCGCCGGGAAGTCCACGATTTCAGCCCTTGCAGCGCGGCTGTACGACGTGGACAGCGGATCCATCCGGCTGTCCGGTGTGGACCTGCGCGAGGTGTCCTTCGACTCCATCCGCGACACGATCGGTGTGGTCACCCAGGATGGGCACCTCTGGCACGACACGATCGGCGCGAACCTACACTTCGCCCGGCCCGGGGCCTCGGACGCCGAACTGTGGGACGCCTTGCGCCGGGCCCGACTCGAGCGCCTTGTCACCTCGCTGCCCGATCAGTTGGGCACCATGATCGGTGAGCGGGGATACCGGCTGTCCGGCGGTGAGCGGCAGCGCCTGACCATCGCCCGGCTGCTGCTCGCCCAGCCGCGGGTCGTGATCCTGGACGAGGCCACGGCGCATCTGGACTCGGAGTCCGAGGCCGCCGTACAGGAGGCGCTGGTCGAGGCGCTCAGCGGTCGAACGTCCCTGGTCATCGCGCACCGGCTGTCCACGATCCGCGCCGCGGATGAGATCCTGGTATTGGAGGAGGGCAACATCGTCGAGCGCGGAACGCACACCGAGCTGCTGGCCAGCGGTGGGCGCTACTCCGAGCTGTACCGCACCCAGTTCGCCGACCCCAGTGCGCAACCGTCGACTGTGTGAGGCGGCACGAGTCAACCCCTGTGCAGGGCGTCTGCGAGGGCGGCCTCGAGGGAGTAGTCCGAACCGGCTTCCAGATTGGCTTGCCAGGTCTGTGCATCGGGAAGGTCGCGGACCTTGCCGATCGATGCCTCCAGCATTTCGGCATCCGGAGCGGCTAGGGGCAGTTCGACAAACCGGCGTAATGCGGTCGTCGCGCCGAGCAACCGGGCTGCTCGGCCAGCATCCCCGAGTTCTGCGAACACGATGCAGAATGTCTCCATCAGATTGATGCTCAGATCGATGTCGCCGAGTTCCATTGCCGCCGCAGCGTTCTCGCTCAGCGTGGTGTGGGCCTCAGCTATCTGACCGGCGCGCACCATCGCTGCGGCCAGATTGTTGTGATCGTGCGCCACTCCCCAGGTGTCACCCAACCGCTGGTCGATCTGCAAGGTCTCGCGCAACAGATCGACCGCCCGCGCCGGGTGGTTCTCGTCGACCTCGAGAATCGCGAGGTTGGACAGCGCGGAGGCTCGCCGCGCGTCATCGCCGATCGCAGCCGCGGTGGCGATGCTCTCCTCGAACAAACTCCGCGCCAGTTCGGTCTCACCCAGGGCGCGTTGAGCACAGGCGAGGCTGTTCAGCTCCATGGTGATCTTGCTGCGATTGCCCTCCCGTCGCCAGAACTCCAGGCATCGCAGCAGCAGATCCCGGCTCTGCACGTTCTGGCCGTGTTGCTGCAACGCCACGCCCAGTGCGTGCAGGGTCGTCATGAGCGCACTGCTCTCCCGCCCCGCAGCCGCCTCGGCTCCCCGAGCCAGCCACCGCCGTCCCTCGCTGGAATAGCCGCAGGCGTACCAGAACCAGCTCAATTCCTGACACAGCCGTAAGCCGATCTCCACGCGGTCCTCGGCAGGCCGGTCAGGTTCGTCCACGCCCAGCGTCCACGTGAGTGCGGCGCGCAGATTGTCGAGCTCGATCTCGATTCGGTCCCGGATGCTCAGAAAGCGGCTGCTCTGCAGCTGCGGCGCGTGCTCGCCTATGACGGCTAGGTAGTGCTCGGCATGCAGCCGCCGAACCTCTTGCAGCTCACCGGCTTCGGCCAATTGCTCACGGGCGAACCCACCGATTGTCTGCAGGACCTGAAGGCGCGGTTCACCGTCTGCATCCTCGTGCAGCTGTACCAGACTGACGTCGACAAGGTCCGCAAGCACCTCCAATGGATCCTCGTCCGTCCCGGTCACGGCAGCGGCCGCCGCCAGGTCACCGCCGCCGGCGAGCACCCCGAGCCGACGGAAGACGGCTTGTTGCTTGTCGGTGAGCAGGCCGTAGCTCCACGCGATGGTGCTGTACAAGGTCTGCTGACGAGCCGGCCGGCCGGGCCGTGCGGCGGGAGACTTGAGGCTGGCCTCTAGCCGGGCCAGCAGCGCACGTGGGCCGATCAGTCGCACCCGCGACGCGGCAAGCTCGATGGCCAGTGGCAGCCCGTCCAGGCGGCGGCAGATCTCGGCGACGGCGGCGCGGTTCTCCGGCGTCAAAGAGAAGCCCGGCCGAACCATTCGGGCGCGTTGCAGGAACAGCCGTACGGCACCGGAATCCTCCTCGGCACCGAAGCGTGGCAGGCTGAGCGGTGGCACCGGATGTTCGTACTCATCGGCGAGGTGCAGTGGACGCCTCGAGGTGGCCAGGACGGCTCCCTTGGGCGCGGCGGCCAGTAGTTCGGCGACCACGTCGGCGGCTTGGGGGACCTGCTCGAGGTTGTCCAACAGCAGCAGCGCGTTTCGGTTCGCCAACTGTTGCAGGAGGCGCGCCTTGGCTGGACCTTCGTTACCGGTCCCGAGAACCTCGGCGATCGTGGTCCACATGACCTCCGCTGATTGCACCTCCTCGAGCGGTACGAAGTAGATGCCGTCCGGAAACGAGTTCTCGAGAGTCGTCGCGGCGGCGATCGCGAGGCGGGTCTTGCCGCAGCCGCCTGGTCCACTCAAGGTGACCAGCCGTACGTCCGGAGAGGTGATGAGCTCAGTCACCTCGGCCAGCTCGGCTTCACGCGCGACGATCGGCGTCGGCGGAATGGGCAGCGTTGCCCGGGAGCCAAGACTCTTCGGGGGCGGGAACTCGCGCGGCAGGCCCGCTGCAGCCAGCTGGTAGAGGTGTTCGGCCTCCGGGATGTCCTTGAGCCGGTGCCAGCCCAGATCCACGAAGTCGATGGCTTCCTTGGCCGCTAGTCGGTAGGTCGCCTCCGAGAGCAGCACTTGGCCGCCATGGGCGCAGCCGGCAACCCGAGCAGCTCGGTGTACGTCCATGCCGACGTAGCCGTCCTCGAGTCTGGCAGGCTCGCCGGTATGCACTCCCATCCGGACGCGGACCTGGGCACCGTCTGGCCACGGGTGCTCGCTCAGGCCGCGCTGGGCGTCGTAGGCCGCACCCACCGCATCGGCAACCGACTCGAATACGACGAAGAAGCTGTCGCCTTCGGTTCCCATCTCGTGCCCGGAGTGCTCGTTGATCGCCCGGCGCATGATCCTGCGTTGCGCGGACAGCACATCGCCGTACCGATCGCCGAGGCGACCCAACAGGCTCGTGGATCCCTCGATGTCGCTGAACAGCAGGGTCAGCGTCCCGGACGGGAGATCGGTCACGATCCGGCCGTCGCCTCTTGCGCCCCGGCTGACGCGGGCGGGCTGGGCTGGATTACTCGCTCGATGACTCGCCGGGCAGCGCACCCAGGGTTGCCTGCAGGTAGTCCAGGTTGGCCGCCACGATCGACCGCAACCGAGAATGGTCGACCGGGCCCTGTCCGCGATGGCGCGTCTTCAGGATGCCTTCCTCGACCAGGATTCGAGTGACTTCGAACGCCTTGCTCGTCGCCACGACGATTCCGCCAGGACCATCCTGCTCGTCGACCTCGCTCTGCACCTGGTCAAGGCGATCCCGCAACTGGGTCAGCTGGTCTACATCAGCTCCGGAGTTGCCGTAGATCTCGGCGATCAGACCGTGAGTGTCGTTGCGGCCCATGAGGCTCCCTTCTTCGGTGAGGATGAGTTTGCCAGCGAGCGTCCCGGTCCGGAATGGGTGAACGTTCAGTCAGACACCGTAGTCCGGCCCCCTTCCGCCCGCTCACCGTCATGCCTGCGCGCGGAGATACCGGCCGAAATGCGGGACGGTGAAAGCAATCTGGCCACGTTGGGCGGAGTAGATCAGGCCCTTCTTTATGAGCGCGTCACGAGCCGGAGACAGGCTCGCGGGCTTCCGGCCCAAGGTTCTGGCGACCTGTGCGCTGGAAAGGCCGGCTCCGCTGTCCTCGGCATCATCGGCCATGGCCCGTAGGTACTCCCGCTCGGCAGGGGTGGCCCGCTCGTAGCGGGAACCGAAGAAGCCGACGCCGAGTTCGGCCTCGGCGATCGGGCGGGCGACCGCGACGTCGGCGGCGGTGATCGGCGACGTCCCGGCTACATCCCAGGTGACCTTGCCGTACGCCTGCACGAAGTACGGGTAGCCGTCGGCCGCTGCGTAGAGCGCGTCGAGGGCAGCCGACTCGAAGTCCACGCCCTCGCGGTCGGCCGGCGCCCGTAGGGCGAGGTCGGCTGCGCTTCGGTCGAGCCGGTCGATCCGGGAGAATCTGAACAGCCGCTCGGAGTAGCTCTTGGCCGCCGAGAGCACGGCTGGAACGTGCGGCAGGCCGGCACCGACGAGGATCAGTGGGGCGCTCAATTGGCTCAGCTCGTGACAGGCAGCGCACAGTGCCGAGACCTCATCCGGACCGAGGTCATGAACCTCGTCGACGAATAGGGCGATGCCGGACCCGACGTCGCCCGCGAGTTCGGCTGCGTCGGTGAGCAACTCGACGAGGTCGATCTCGAGATCACCGGAATCGGCCCGTCCGAGAGTTGCCGGTACATCGATGCCTGGTGTCCAGCGGTCGCGGATCGGCGTACCCGGTGGGTGCCGGGCGGCGAAAGCCTTGAGAGTGCCCAGCATCCGATCCACCCTGTCGGGGGCGCGGTGGCGCGGAGCGAGTTCGCGCACCGCGAGGTGCAGGGCGCCGGCCAGCGGTCGGCGAATGTCTTGATCCGGGCGCGCCTCCCACTTGCCGGTTCCGAATCCACGCGCGATCGCCGCCGAGCGGAGCCGGTTGAGCAGCACGGTCTTGCCCACTCCGCGCAGGCCGGTCAGCATCAGCGACCGGTCCGGGCGGCCGGCGCAGATTCGTTCCAGCAGGACGTCGAAGGCGGCGAGTTCGGTGTCTCGTCCGGCGAGTTCGGGCGGGCGCTGGCCGGCGCCAGGGGCGTACGGATTCCGCACCGGGTCCATGTCGAGGACTCTATTAGCTCATCTACCACCAAACCTAGATTGCCGTAGACACCCCGATACCCGTGTCGGACCCGATCTTGACTCAGGGGGCCCCTGCAGCGTTAGGTTCGTAGGAGACTTCCCCTCATATGTCGAACCCTTCGCCGCTCCGTCGTGAGAACGCGCGATCAGGGGAAGATTGCAACGTTAGGTTCGTCTCAGGGGTCCCCTGAGTCGGTGGGAACGTACGACAGGATCGGGGCATGACTGATCCTCGGGCCGGGCAGCTCGCCGAACCCGCCGACCTGGTCGATGTTGCGCATCTGGTCACTCGGTACTTCACCGAGCGCCCCGACCCGGAGGATCCGCGCCAACTCGTGGCCTTCGGAACGTCGGGTCATCGCGGATCGAGCCTGCTCACGTCGTTCAATGAGGCGCACATCCTGGCCACCACGCAGTCGATCTGTGAGTACCGCCGGGAGCAGGGCTACGACGGGCCGCTGTTTGTCGGCCGGGACACCCACGCGCTGTCCGAACCTGCTTGGGTGAGTGCTCTCGAGGTCCTTGCCGCCAACGACGTCACCGTGCTGGTGGACTCCGCGGACCGCTACACGCCGACCCCGGCGATATCTCACGCGATCCTGCACACCAATCGCGGCCGTACTACGGGGGCCGGCCTGGCGGACGGCATTGTGGTCACGCCGTCGCACAATCCGCCCGCTGACGGCGGCTTCAAGTACAACCCGCCGCACGGCGGACCCGCTGACACCGACGCGACGAGTTGGATCGCCGACCGGGCCAACGACCTGCTCCGCGTCGACCTGGCCGGCGTACGGCGGGTTCCGTTCACCAGGGCGCGAATGACTGCCGAGTCGTACGACTTCATGGCCTCCTATGTGGACGACCTGCCCAATGTCCTCGACCTCGATGCCGTACGGGCCGCGGGTGTCCACATCGGGGCTGACCCGCTCGGCGGCGCGAGCGTCGACTACTGGGCCGCCATCGCCGACCGGCACGCGCTGGACCTGACGGTGGTGAACCCGCTGGTGGACCCGACCTGGCGCTTCATGACCCGGGACTGGGACGGCAAGATCCGGATGGACTGCTCGTCGCCCAACGCGATGGCCTCCCTCATTCGGCGACGGGAGGAGTTCCAGATCGCGACCGGCAACGACGCGGATGCCGATCGGCACGGCATCGTCACGCCAGAGGCTGGGCTGATGAACCCGAACCATTTCCTGGCGGTGGCCATCTCCTATCTGTACGGCGGAGCACGCCCGGGCTGGTCATCGGATGCTGCGATCGGGAAGACGCTGGTGTCCTCGTCGATGATCGACCGGGTGTCGGCGGCCCTGGGTCGCAAGCTGATCGAGGTTCCGGTCGGATTCAAATGGTTCGTACCGGGACTGTTGGACGGGTCGGTGGGGTTCGGCGGCGAGGAGTCGGCCGGGGCGTCGTTCTTGCGACGGGACGGCTCGGTATGGACCACCGACAAGGACGGCATGCTGCTCGCGCTACTGGCCTCGGAGATCCTCGCGACGACGGGGCGCTCGCCCAGCCAGCACTACGTCGAGTTGACCGAGCAACATGGTGCGCCGGCCTACGCCCGCGTGGATGCTCCGGCCACCCCCGAGCAGAAGGCCAGATTGGGCAAGTTGGCCCCCGAAGCCGTCCAAGCGGTCGAACTGGCCGGCGAGAAGATCACCGCGAGGCTGACCGCGGCGCCCGGCAACGGAGCGGCGATCGGCGGCCTGAAGGTGACCACGGAGTCCGCCTGGTTCGCCGCTCGGCCGTCCGGTACCGAGGACGTCTACAAGATCTACGCCGAGTCATTTCGTGGACCAGATCACCTGGCCTGGGTCCAGCGTGAGGCGCGCGCGGTGGTCGCAACTGCACTGTCCACCTGAGGGACCCCGGCCGGCCGAACGCCGCCCCGATCGGGGCACGCCGGCCCATCGCCCCGGAACCCGCCGCTCCCACTGCGGCGTTGCGCTGGCATGCCGGCAAGACCGAATCCCGCAGCTCTCAGTGCTGCCTCGCCGGATTTCAGCCGGAAATGGTCTCCCGGCGATACGGTCGCAACGCTGCAGGCTGGCTCGACCGACCCTACGACGCGCGGGAGGTGATGCAGTGGGTCTGGTGCTGGGCGGACTCGTCGCAGCCATGGCCGAGGGTCGCGAGGACCAGACCCACAAGGGCCGGGTCTGGCTGGCCGACGACGGTACGGTCGCCGCCGTCACGAGGGCCGGGCAGGCCGAGCCCCCGGGATTCACCACTGCACTCCGGATCGATGTCGGTAGGGACGTGATCTACCCCGGCCTGGTGGACCTGCATTCACATCTCGGTTACAACACGATGCCGCTGTGGGCCGATCCCGGCCAGACCACCGCGTACCTGCATCATGACATCTGGCCGGGGGAGGACACGTACAAGCCGCAGTTGTCGTGGCCAGCTTGGGCATTGGCGGAGTTCGCCCCGGAATCGATGCTTGCCTACGTCCAGGTGCGCGCTCTCGCGGGCGGCACTACGGCGATCCAGGGCTGGCCCAGCGCCAGTCGCCCGGCCACCAACATGCTGGTCCGCAGCGTGGACAACGACGCCGTCGGGCCGTTGAGCGATCCGGTACGGGTGTCCTCGCTGACGATGAAGCGCGAAGACCTACGGGTCCGGGCGACGAATCTGCGCGACGGCCGGATCTTCATCTACCACTGCGCCGAAGGGCAGCCGGGGTCGATCGTGACCCGCGAGTTCGACGACCTCGAGGCCACCGGTTGCCTCCAGGAAGGCCTCGTCGCGACGCATACCTGCGCGCTGGATGCGACCCACTACCAGCGGTGGCGCGCTGCCGTGGCCCCACCCGCCGGCCGGCCGGCCGGAACGATCGTCTGGTCACCCTTCTCGAACCTGTGGCTCTACGGCGTCACCACCGACGTACCGGCCGCGCAGGATGCCGGGCTGACCGTCTGCCTCGGCACAGACTGGGGACCGTCTGGCACCCGCAACCTGTTGGGTGAGCTCAAGGTCGCCCGGCAGCACAGCGACACCCAGGGCTGGGGGCTCACCGACCACGACCTGGTCCGGATGGTGACCTGCGCTCCGGGAGACGCCCTGGGCAGGGCCTGGCAGGTACCCGTCGGGCGTCTCGTACCTGGGGCACTCGGCGACGTGGTCGTGCTGGCCGGCCGTACGGACGATCCCTGGACAAACCTGGTCACCGCCCGGGAGCAGGACATCCAGCTGGTCATCGTGGGTGGTCAGCCGCGCTGGGGGACAACCGCCCTGCTGAAGGGCGCCGGTGTTGCAGCTAGTGCGACCACAGCCGTTCCGATGGGTCGGGCCCGGCGACGGGTGAGGCTCGTACGCCCGGACGATCCGACTCGTACCTGGACCTGGACCGACGTACGGGCCCGCCTGAACGCAGTGCGCGCGTCCGTAGCCGGTCAACCGCCGGTGGGTCCGGCGGGCGGCCGATCCGGTGGCACATCCGGTGGCGCCGCGCCGAAACGGGCGTCGGATGTCGGGGACCCGCCGGGGACGCCGCCGATGGTCGTGAAGCTCGACATGCCCGGCGGTCCGCAAGCCAGCGCCGGTCCGCCTCCGCAGGGCCAGACCGTCCAGATCCCACCGATCGAACCGGTCTTCCATAACGTCACTTGGCTTCGGACGATCCGCGGGCGTGGCTTTCACGGGGGCGCGCTGGACACCCTGGCCGCGGCCTTCCAGTGAGAGAACACCATGGCCGCGCGTGAGGCAGTCATCCAAAAGGCTCAGCACGGAACCCCGCTCCGCCAGTACTTCCCGGCCGGCAGACGACCACGCCGCGACCGCGTGCCGCAGGTGACGGCAGCCGAACGCGACCAGGTCATCGAGACCTTTCGCGCACTGATCGAGGGGCTGTACACCCACCTACCGTTGAAGCGATCGATGTACGGCGCGGATCCGGTCCAACGGTTGCGGCTGCTCCAGCAGCGGGCTGGGCGCCTCGACGACCTGCGCTTCCATCGCGAGCTCGCCACGATCGTGACCGGCCTGCGTGATGCACACACCCGCTATGTCGGGCCGGCGACCCTGGCCGGGCGGGCGGCGATGCTGCCGTTCCTGATCGAGTCCTACGGCCCGGCCGGCAACCCGCGCTACATCGTCTCCAAAGTCGCCAAGGATGCCAGCCTGATTGGTGACCGCCGGTTCGTGCCGGGCGTCGAACTACGTTGGTGGAACGCGGTTCCGATGGATCGAGCCGTGGACATCCATGCCGAGCAGGAGACCGGCGGCCGGGCGGACAGCCGCCGGGCTCGGGCCCTGGAATCGCTCACCCTGCGTGCACTGCAGTACGGACCGCCTCCCGATGAGCGCTGGGTTGTCATCGGCTACACCGACCTCCGGGGGGTCGAGCGTGAGGTCACCGTGGAGTGGCGGGTGGTCACGCCACGACGAGCCCGTACGGCCGGGGCGCACGGTACCGGGACCGGGTACTTGGACTACGGAATCGATGCCGCGGCGGAGACCACTCGCCGGGTGAAGAAGCTGCTCTTCGCACCGGACCTCTGGTACCTCGACCAACGCGCAGCCACGGCAACGGCGGCGGCCGCGGCGGATGTACCGATCGGCGCCTGGTTGCCAACGTCGATGCAGGATGCTCTGGCCGCCAAGGTGGTTCGCGTCGGTCGCGGCAATCTCGGCTATCTACGCATCTGGAGCTTTGACGTCGAGGACGACACGACGTTCCTCGACGAGGTCATCCGATTGCTGAGCCTGCTGCCCGAACGCGGCCTGATCATCGATCTCCGGGCGAACCCAGGCGGCCTGATCTGGGCGGCGGAGCGGCTCTTCCAGCTCTTCACCCCGCGGTCGGTCCTACCCTCCCGGTTCTCCCTGCTGGCAACTCCACTGACCCGAGCCATGGCCGCCGCCGCACAGAACGACGGCGAGCTCGCACCGTGGCGACAGAGCCTGGAGGACGCCGTGGCGACCGGGGAGCTGTACTCCCGCTCGGTGCCGATCACCCCGGTCGAGGCGTGCAACGACATCGGTCAGGTGTACGGCGGCCCAGTCGTCGCGGTTGTCGATGCCAACACCTACTCCTCCGGCGACCTGTTCGCCGCCGGCTTCGTCGACAACGAGCTGGGGCCGCTGGTCACGGTCGGCGAGGCGACCGGGGCCGGCGGAGCCAACGTCTGGCTTCCCGAGCACGTCGCCGATGCGTTGCTGGGGACGTCTTACGAGCAGGCCCCACTGCCAGGTGGAATCGGCTACACGATCTCGGTACGCCGGGCCACCCGTGCCGGGCCCTCCGACGGCAGCGCGATCGAGGACGTCGGGGTGCGCGGCGACCACAGCTATGCGATGACCCGACGTGATCTGGTAGCGGACCCCGGAAATCAGGATCTGTTGGCATTCTGCGGAAAGTTGTTGGCCACCCAGAACCGCAGCGGCCTGGAGATCCAGGCGCCGACCTCGACTGCAGACCACGTAGTCGTACGGTCGCACGGACTGGATCAGCTAGACCTGCTCGTCAACGACCGGCTCCGGGAGTCCCGCGACATCAGCGCCGGCCGGAGCCGCACCAGATTCGATGTCCTACCCGGGTGGCAGAGCATCGAGCTGCGCGGCTACCGCGCCCGGACGCTCCGGCAGCGCCGCACCATCCGGATTTAGCCCCTATGCGCGCGTGAACCCTGCGGCGGTCAGCCGCGGTTGCGGGCACGTAGCGGCAGCCACACCGCCAGGCCCACGATCACCATCGCCAGCGGAACGTGCACAACGGTCAATCCGTCCGTGCGGCGTCGCGCTGCAGGAAGATCCCCGCCCACACCCCTTGCAGCAGTATGACCAACGTCGTCAGATCAATGAGCGCGCCGAAGACCGCGCTGCGCTGTTCACTCCTTCTGACCGTCGTCCGATCGTTGCTGACGTCCTCGGTCATAATTCGGGTCCTTGGCTGCGGCTGAGGCGATGACTGCTGTCGGCCGAGCATGCTTGTCGCCGTGAGCGCATTCGCCTCCGCGGCCGGGTCACCGATCATCGAACCAGACGCCCTCGCCGAGCATGTTCTCGATGACTTCGGGATATCTCTCGACTCCATGGCCCAGGTCTTCGGGGGGCAGGACTCCGACGCTGCAGTGCTGCATGCGGTGACCGGCGATGGCCTGCCGGTGGCAGTGAAGGTGAGCCGAAACAACCGAGTCGGTGGGCTGCTCGCCGTGGCGCTCCTGGCTGCCGACATCCCGGCCGGCATCCCGGCGCCGCTGCTGGCTCGGTCCGGCAAGCCGTACAGCGTGCTGGGTGATCGCAGGATTTCGCTGACTCCATGGATTGCGGGCGCAACGGCATACGAGGCGGGAATGACCGCCGACCAATGGCGGGCCTTCGGCGCCCTGCTGTCCCGGGTCCATGCCACACCCGTCCCGGACGCAATCGCCGCTGAGCTGCCTGCCGAAGATTTCCGCACTCCAGCGGCTGCCCTGGCCCGGGATATGGACGAGCGCATCCGCGAGCCAGCAGCCTCCGGCAATCCGGCTGGATTGCATGACTCGCCGACGTGTCGCGCCCTGATCCAGGAGTGGCGCACCGCTCGTCAGTGCCTGACGAAGATTCTCGCGCACATCGACGACCTCGGCGACGAACTGCGATCCCGGTCGACACCATCCGTCCTCTGTCACGGCGACGCGCACATCTCGAACGTTCTGCTCGACCGCAGCGACGATGTGTGGCTGCTGGACTGGGATGAGGTCGTGCTTGCACCCCGGGAGCGCGATCTGATGTTCATTATCGAGGGCGTCCTGGCGGATGCGCTCGTCACGGCGCAACAGCAGGCGTGGTTCTTCGACGGGTACGGTCCCGCCGACGTTGACCCGATGCACCTGGCCTACTACCGGTGTTCGTGGGCCGTGCAGGACGTAGCTGACTTCGCCTCCCGCATCTTGACTCGGCCGGACGGGAACTCCCCAGAAGACTGGCAGGGGCTGCGGTTCTTCCGGAGTGTCGTATCCCCGACCGGCATCGTCGGTCTCGCCGTGCGCTCCCTGCGCGAGATCGGCCGAGTGTCGTAGGGCCGCGAGGTAGGGCCACGGAACTCGGTGCCACGTAGGACATGACCACCTGCAAGACGATCCCGCCCGACGGTCGGCCGGGTAGCCTGCGCGGCGATGAGCAATTCGTACGACTTCATCTCCGTGTGGCGGGTTGCGGGCACTACCGATGAGGTCGCGACGATCCTCGCCGATGCCGAGTCGCTGCCTCGCTGGTGGCCATCGGTCTACCTCGCGGTCGTGGTCCGCGACCGTGGCGGGCCGGGCGGAGTCGGCGGCATCGCGGATTTGTACACGACGGGCTGGTTGCCCTATACGTTGCGCTGGACGGTGACGATCACCGAGCCGATCACCGGGGCCGGCTTCGCCTTGGCAGCCGATGGCGACCTGTGTGGAACCGGCCGATGGACGTTCGAGCCGGACGGTCCCGAGGTGCACATCACCTACCACTGGCGGGTCAGCGCCACAAAGCCGCTGCTGGCGCGGCTGAGCTGGCTGCTCAAACCGATCTTCTCCGCCAACCACCGTTGGGCGATGGCGCACGGGGAGGAGAGTCTCCGGCTGGAACTACGCCGGCGACGAGCGGGCAGCAACGCCGAGCGAGCACAGGTGCGGGAGCCGCCTGCAGCAACGTTCCGCCGGTTTCCCGGCCTGCAGCGAGCCTGAGACTCCGGGTCACACCCAGCCCGGAACGCTGCCCCGACATACCTACCCGATTGCCGGCCAGCTACGACGGTGCTGTGCGGCTCGGGGCGCCTTCGTTGCGTGGTCTACTGGCGCGATGGCGGCAGATCCCCTCACCACGCCGCTGTGTGCGCTGCTGGGACTGACCGCGCCGGTCGTACAAGCTCCTGTCGGTAGCGCGGCCGTCCCGGAACTGGCCGCCGCAGTCTCCACCGCCGGTGGCCTGGGCATGCTGGCGCTGAGTTGGACGAAACCAGCCGCGCTCGGAAAAGTGATCTCCCGGACCCGGGAGCTGACCGAGCGGCCGTTCGGCGTCAACCTGGCACTGGAGTGGGACCAGCACGAGCGGCTGCAAGCGTGCCTGGACGCAGGGGCAGGGATCGTGTCCACGTTCTGGGGTGACCCAGCTCCCTATGTCTCGGCGATTCATGATGCCGGCGCCCTCCATCTCCATACCGTCGGGTCCGCGGCGGAGGCACGAAACTCGGTGGACATCGGAGTCGATGTCATCGTCGCCCAAGGCTATGAGGCGGGCGGACATGTGTGGGGGCAGGTCACGACACTGGCGCTCGTGCCGGTGGTTGTGGACGCGGTCGACCCCATTCCGGTGATTGCTGCCGGAGGTATCGGCGATGGGCGGGGGCTGGCCGCCGTCCTGGTGCTCGGTGCCCAGGCCGCCTGGATCGGTACGCGCTTCTTGCTTGCCGACGAGGCGCGAGTCCATGACGTCTATCGAGACGCGATCATTCGCGCGTCCGAGACGGATACGGTGTACGGCACGGCCTTCGATCTCGGTTGGCCGGATGCCCCGCACCGCACACTGCCCAACGCAACGACGCAGGCGTGGGAGGCAGCGGGACGGCCAGCTGCGCCGGACCGACCAGGAGAAGGCGAGACCGTCGCCCGCACCTCAGCGGGTCAGGCCCTCCTCCGGTACAGCGATGCACCCCCGCTGCCCGGAATGACCGGCGACGTCGCGGCCTTGGCGCTCTACGCGGGGCAGAGCGCGGGGCTGGTCCGAGCGCGCCAGCCCGCAGCCGAGATCGTCCGGGAACTCGTTGATGATGCTGGGCGCATCCTCAACCGGGGCCGCTGATCCGATCAGCTGAACAGGGCAACCGTGGCCGAGTCGGTCGCGGACAGCGCTGGCGGGGGCAGCGCGTTCACCCAGCCTGGCAGATAGACCTTGAGATAGTCCGCGGATGGTTTTCCGGTCGTCCGGTCGATGGGTCTGCTGCCGCGGGTCCCGGACGTCCCCATCCACCGCGGCGTTCCGTACGGCAGATCCGCCCTGGGCACCTGACCCCGGTCAGTCGGCAGGGAGAACGTCGGTACGGCTATGTCTTTGCGGTACGAACGGCCCGACAGCTGAGTCAGCACGTTGTGCCAGTCGGCGCGCGCACCGCTCTCGGTCGCGGCCTTCATGGGGATGACCTCAACCCCCGTCGGCGCCACGGCTGCCGCAATGCGCCGCGCCGACCGACCCACCGCAAGCAGGACGTCCAGTCCGGAGTTACCCAGCTGCACAAGGTGTAACAGGTTTCGGTGCAGCGCCTGCACCTCCGGCCGGTCGGCGAGGACGTTCTGCTTGGCCGCGGTCAGGTCCGTGGTGTCGACCGGGAAGGTACGCAGAATCAGGTAGCGCTTCGTTAATCCTGCGGCGGTGAGGAAGGCCTGCAGCCGTTGGCCGGACTCGCCGGTCAGGGCACGGCCGGTGAAAAGGTCGTCCGGTTCGGCCGGGTCGGCCAGGACGACGACGCTGACCGAGGAGAACCGACCGCGGTAGATCGGGCCCACGCCGAACGAGGGATGTGAGGTGACTCCGAACGCGGCGAAATCCGGCCACGGAAAATGTGCATCCCGACCGGAGAGCAGCGGTCCGAAGGCCGTCGGGGGGCCGGGGTCGTACTCGCGGGGCTTGGCCCGCGGGGGTTCCACGGGGAGGTCGCCGGGGTCCTCGTCGTATCCGGCCGGCGAGCCGAGTGCAGTGTCGGTGTAGTCGAGGGACGCGCCCGCTGCGTTTGCTCTGCCGTCCGCGGAGTACAGCTGGATGCTGCGCTGGTCGTCCTTTCGGTTCGACGACGTCGCGCCTCTGCCCAGCCGTGGGGTCATGCCGAACGGGAAGTCCCGGTGGGGGACCGGATCGCTGATATAGGCGTAGGCCGTGTTCAGGTATCGGGGCACGCCGGGATCGGTCGGCAGGAACTCGACGTCCTCCTCGACCCAGGTACGAACCTGATTGGCCGCGCGGCTGAAGTCCTCCTTGAGCGCGGTCAACGCGCCGCCCTGCGCGCTGCCCGGGTGTACGACGCCGAGGAAGCGCACGCCGCTCAACGAGCCGCCCGCAGTGGCGTCCTCGAGCTTGCTCGGGTCGGCGTTGCCTCCGACGTGTTCGATCCAGGTCGCGACGGACTCCTTCGCTGCCTTGCCGACGGCGACGACCAACCGAAGGTCGCCTTCGGCGACCTTCTCGAAGATGCGATGCCGATGCTCAACAATCGGTGAGCGCGGGTCCTGACCCAGCGCGGGCAGCTTGCCGACGTACTGCCCATGGATCGGGTAGACGAAGGTGTTGAGGAACAGGTACGAGCGGTCGATCCCGATGTGGCGCAGGAAGTGCTGCATCCGCGAGCCGGTGCCACCGGTGAAGGATCGATGCGCCAGCGACTCGTCCTGCGCGCCCTCCTGGCCGATCACCAGGACGCGGGCCGATCCATCGAGGCGACCGCGGTAGAACATCGGGCCGAAATGCCAGCGGAAGGTCCTGGGTCCGTTGACCGCCTCGCCGATACCGCGGTAATTGGGGGTGGCGGCGAACAGTTCCGGCCAGCCCGAGTTCTTCGCCGGTCCGGGGTCGTAGTCCCAGGGATTGCCCCGATCTCCAGCCATGCCGCTCTCCTCGACAGTGACCCCGCATGGTCAGCGTGGCAGAAGAAGCCGATTCCTGCGCCCGGTTGACGCTCCGCGGGATCAGCTGGGTCATGGTTCAGTAGGCGCGGCGCCGCGGTTGCTCAGCCGGAGGTGCGAGTGGCGTGGAGTCAGTAGCTGCGGGCCGTACGACGTCCGCGCGGTGAACCGGAGCGGCTGTGCCCAGCCTCGGAACGGCCGACCGCGCCGCCGGCGATCCGGGTGCGTGCCGGTGCGGCACTTCGCGGCGCCACCGCACCTCGACCCGCTCCGTGGTGGCCCGGTGTTCTGGAACGCCCCGTGCTCGAGGAGGTCGAAGCAGCGTTGCGTCCGGGACTTCCGCTGCGCCGCGGACCACCGCCACGCGGGTGCCGCCGGGTTTCGGTGTCGGCTGGGGCGGCGGCCATCAAGGCAAAGCCGCTCGGGCGGCGGGCTCCGGTCAGTGCGGCGAGGTCGGCATCGCCCGGACGGGCGGAGCTGCGGGTCGGCTGGACGCCGGCCTTGCGGGTCATCTGCTCGACCTCACGTCGCTGATGCGGCAGGACGAGAGTCAGAACCGTGCCCGACTTCCCCGCCCTTGCCGTACGACCGGCGCGGTGCAGGTAATCCTTGGGGTCGGCGGGCGGATCGACGTGTACGACCAGGCCGACGTTGTCGACGTGGATGCCGCGGGCGGCGACATCAGTGGCGATGAGTACCGGGACGAGACCGTCCTTGAACTGGCTGAGAGTCCGGATGCGCTGGCCCTGGGACTTGCCGCCGTGCAGGGATCCGGCGCGTACGCCGACCTGCCCGAGCTTCTTGGCCAGGCGATCGGCTCCGTGCTTGGTGCGTACGAAGAACATCGTCCGTCCGTCGCGGGAGGCGATCTCGCTGACGACATCGAGCTTGTCATCGGCCGACACGGCGATCAGGTGATGGTCCATCTCGACGACGCCGGCGGTGGCCGGAGCGACCGAGTGGGTGACGGGGTGCGAGAGATACTGGCGGACCAACTTGTCGACGTCACCGTCGAGGGTCGCCGAGAACAGCAGCCGCTGACCACCGGGACGTACCTGGTCCAGGAGCTTGCCGACCTGTGGCAGGAAACCCATATCGGCCATGTGGTCGGCCTCGTCCAGGATGGCGATGGCGACATCGCCGAGATTGCAGGCGCGCTGGTTGATCAGGTCGTTGAGCCGACCGGGGGTCGCGACCAGGAGGTCGACTCCGCGGCGCAGGCCGTCGATCTGCCGGCCGAACGGCATGCCGCCGACGACATTGCGGACGCACAGGCCCAGCGTCGTGGCGTACGGGTCGAGCGCTTCGCACACCTGCATCGCGAGTTCGCGAGTCGGTACGAGCACCAGGGCGCGCGGCCGCTTCGGGGCGGTGCTGCCCGTGCTGAGACGGACGAGGGTCGGCAGGCCGAAGGCGAGCGTCTTGCCGGAGCCGGTCTGGCCACGGCCAAGGACGTCCTTGCCGGCCAGGATGTCCGGGATGGTCGCCGACTGGATCGGGAATGGTTCGGGAATGCCACGACGGCGCAGCGTGGTCACGACGGTGGGAGGAAGCCCGAGGTCGGCGAAACTCGGCAGGGCTGAGCCGGGCGACAGGGAATTGGGCGACAGATTGGGCGACATGGGACGGGCGGGGTCGAGCTGAGACAACGTAGTAGTCCTCCAGGACCGATGGCACGTCACTGGCGATATCCGCTGCGGTGTCACTCACGCGGCGGAGAAACGAAAAGGACGAACCCAGCGCAAGGTGCGCTATAGCCAAGCATCGGCGCTGAAACTCGCGAATCTGCGTCCGATCGGCTCACGAGATACGCGAGCAACACCACTGACGGTACGGCACGGCGCCGGCAAAGCCCGGCTCCGGGCCGCAATCGGCCCGGTGACCCTGCCCACATCCGCCGACGTACGACGGCCCTTCGTTCGCGGTTATGCGCATAACCGTCAAGAAGCGCACGAGAATTCTGCGGTTATGCGCATAACCGCGAAGGGGGGTGGGCAGGCTCAGCCGAAGGTGACGCCCTGGGCGAGCGGAAGTTCGGCTGAGTAGTTGACCGTGTTGGTCGCGCGGCGCATGTAGGCCCGCCACGCGTCGGAGCCGGACTCGCGGCCACCGCCGGTCGACTTCTCACCGCCGAAGGCACCGCCGATCTCAGCGCCAGATGTCCCGATGTTCACGTTGACGATGCCGCAGTCCGAGCCGTCGGCGGCCAGGAACTGCTCGGCCTCGCGCTGATCCTGGGTGAAGATCGACGAGGACAGACCCTGCGGTACGCCGTTGTGCAGCGCGATGGCCTCGGCCAGATCGGTGTAGGTGAGCAGGTACAGGATCGGAGCGAAGGTCTCGGTACGGACGATCTCGCTTTGCGCCGGCATCCGAACCAAGGCCGGGTCGACGTACGCCGCCGCAGGGCAGCCGTCGACCTGGTACCGGCCACCGCCGGTCACTATTTCGCCCCCGTCGGACACCGCCTGGTCAAGGGCCGCGCGCATCCGATCGTAGGAACCTGCATCGATCAGCGGTCCGACGAGGGTCTTGTCCGCGAGCGGGTCGCCGACGACAAGCCGCTCGTACGCACCGGCGATGCGCGCGGTGAGTTCCTCGACCACCGACTCGTGCGCGATGACCCGGCGCATCGTCGTGCAGCGCTGCCCCGCCGTACCCGCCGCGGCGAACACGATCCCGCGAGTGGCGATGTCGAGGTCGGCCGAGCCGCTGACGATCGCTGCGTTGTTGCCGCCGAGTTCGAGCAGCGCTCGGCCGAAGCGGGCTGCCACCCGCGGACCGACGTGGGCGCCCATCCGCTCAGATCCGGTGGCGCTGAGCAGTGCCACGTCGGGGCTGTCGACCAGGGCTGCGCCCGCTTCCGCGTCGGCGATGACCAAGACGTTCAGGTTGTCCGGCGCACCGCACTCGGTGGCGGCCCGGTCCAGCAGCGCTGAGCAAGCCGCCGCGGTGAGGGCGGCCAATGGCGAGGGCTTCCACACCACGGTGTCCCCGCAGACCAGAGCCAGCGCGGTGTTCCACGACCACACCGCCGCCGGAAAGTTGAAGGCGGAGATCACGCCGACCACACCCAGCGGATGCCAGGTCTCCATGAGCCGGTGCCCGGGTCGCTCGGAGGGCATCGTCCGGCCGTCGAGCTGCCGGGAAAGACCGACCGCGAAATCGCAGATGTCGACCACCTCCTGGACCTCGCCCAGCGCCTCGCTTGGGATCTTTCCAACCTCGATGCTGATCAACTCGGCGATGTCGGCCCTGTGTTCGGACACGAGCGCCCCGAACCGCTTGACCACGGCCGCGCGTACCGGCGCGGGGACCACTCGCCATGCGGCGAACGCCCTACGGGCTGCCGCGATCGCCGACTCCACGTCGGCGCGGGAGGCAAGCGGGTAGCCGAACAGGTTCTCACCGGTGATCGGCGTACGGGCCTGAATCATCGACGCCGCATCCGCCGGCCGGCCGACACCGCATCGGTCGAGTGCCTGCCGAGCCCGGGCGCGCAACTCTTCCGTCGCGGCGACCGAGAGCGGGAGAGGGGACGACGGCGTCATCCACGCATCCTGACACCCCAGCACTGGGGCACTTGAAGATGCCGAGAAGTCTGGTTGACATTATTTAGCCAACACTGGATAGTTGACTCTAACTAAGCTAGGCGGGGTGAAGCGGTGCCAGGCAAGCGGAAGGTCGGCAATCTGCTGGGGCTTGCCGTGTTGGCCTACCTGGTTCAGCGCCCCATGCACCCGTATGAGTTGAGCCGGACTCTGCGCGACAACGACGACGTGCGCAGCGTCAAGTACAACCACGGCTCGCTCTACATGGTCGTCCAACAACTGGCCGCAGCCGGCTTCATCGCCGAGCAGCAGACCACCCGCGAGGGTCAGCGACCGGAACGCACCGTGTACGCGCTCACCGACGACGGCCAGCAGGAACTGCGGGATTGGCTCCGGGAGCTGATCGAGGAGCCACAGCACGAGTACCCACGCTTTGTGGCCGCCCTGTCCCTGATCGGGGCGTTGCGACCGGACGAGGTCGTCGAGCTATTGGGCAAGCGGCTGCGCCGGCTGGCAGAGCTGCGCTCCGAGATCCGCCAGCTGATCGACCGCACGCTCGCCGGAGACGTTCATCCGCTGTTCCTGATTGAGGAGGAATACCGGTTAACCCTGCTCGAAGCCGAATTCGAGTTCGTCGAAGGGTTCATCGGACGAATCACTCATCCCGAGACCGGTTGGGGCCGCGCGTGGGCGCAGTTCCTCGACCAGTCCGCACACCCCGAGGAGTAGAGAAGTCATGACCCGCACCAGTACCGCCCTGATCATCGGTGGCGGCATCGCCGGGCCGGTCACCGCCATGGCATTGCAGAAGGCCGGGATCGACTCGGTCGTCTACGAGGGTCACCTGACCGGCGCCGACGCGATCGGCGTGATCCTCACTCTGGCCTCGAACGGGATCGACGCGCTGCGCGTACTCGAGGCGGACAAGCCCGCCTTGGCCGCGGGGTTCCCTACCCCGGCCATCCTGTTGCGCAACTCCGCCGGCAAGCGCCTCGGCATCAGCCGGACGGGCGTACCGCTGGCCGACGGCACCACCAGCCACACCCTCAAGCGCGCCGACCTGTACCGCGTACTGCACCAGGAGGCGAGCAGCCGCGGCGTGCCGATCGAGCATGGCAAGCGCCTGGTGGCCGTCGAGGAGACCGGCGAGCAGGTCCGGGCGATGTTCGCCGACGGCAGTGAGGGTGTTGGAGACGTGCTGATCGGCTGCGACGGCATCCACTCCACCGTCCGGCGGCTCATCGACCGGGAGGCCCCCGCTCCGACCTACTCCGGGTTGCTCACTAACGGCGGGTACGCCCGAGGCGTCCGCGTGGACACCGACCCGGGAAGCTACGAAATGATCTTTGGAAGACGGGCGTTCTTCGGCTACGCCCCGGCACCCGACGGTGAGGTGTGGTGGTTCGCCAACCTCCCCCGCCGCGACGAGCCAGCCCACGGCGAGCTGGCGGCCATCAGCAACGAGGAATGGCGACGCCGACTGCTCGATCTGTTCGCCGACGATGCCGGGCCTGCTGTCCAGCTCATCCAAGCCACCCCGGAGTTGCTGCCGATGAGCCCCATCCACTCCATCCCCCATCTGCCCACCTGGCACACGGATCGGATGATCGTCATCGGGGATGCCGCACACGCTCCCTCCCCGACCTCCGGGCAGGGCGCTGCACTGTCCATCGAGGACGCCCTCGTGCTGGCCACGTGTCTGCGCGACCTACCCGACCCGACGACGGCATTCGCCCGGTTCGAGGCCACCCGCAGGCCGCGGGTCGAGGCCATCATCAAGTGGGCTGCCCGGATCAACAGCAGCAAAGCGCCGGGGCCCGTCGGCCGGGCGCTGCGAGACGCCATGTTGCCGCTGATCCTGAAGCTGACTGCCGACAGCAAGGCCCATCGGCAGATTCTTCACTACCACATCGACTGGGACAGCCCAGCCGACAGCTCGCCTTCGGTGATTGAGCAGGCATAGCCGGGCACCGACACCCGCAACCGAGACAGGAACCCTTTATGACTCAGCCGGTCGGGCTTCTGACCACCCGTCCCACGCCGACGACGACCCGAACCCGTGGGGTAGCGCACTGGCTTGCGCTCGGCGCTGTGATCGGCCCTGTCCTGTTTTCCCTCGCGTGGCTGATCCTAGGTTTCTTGAGTCCGGGCTACCCGTTGTTCGGCACCATGATCGCGCCGTACTCGGTGATCAGTCAGCCGATCAGCGGCCTGGGCCTCGGGTCCACCGCCCCGTACATGAACACAGCCTTCGTACTGGGCGGCGTCCTGCTGCTGGTCGGCGTGGTCGCCATCTCCCACACCATGAAGGCGACCGCTCAGATCGTTGGTGCGAGGCCGAACGCGCTAGCCTCAAGGCCATGGTCAGCGTGGACCAATCGCAATCGCTAACGGCCAGTGACTGGACTCGGCTCGAGCAGTTGTACGAGGAGAAGGCCGCCCGGCTGCGGGATGCCGCCGAACTGGGCGCCGAGCGGGAGCTGCCCTCCGGGCTGGCGTCGGATGACCTGCCGGTCCTGCTGCGGCGCTATTGCTGGCAGGAGCCGCTGGAGCAGGTCCTGGAGCGCAGCCCGGAGGAGCTCTTCGAGATCGCCGTCGGGCACTTCGCGATCGCCCAGACCCGGCCGGAGGGCGCCGTCATCGTGCGGGCCCGGACCATCAAGGAGGACAAGGACCACCCGCTGGCCGGGCGGACCGTCGTCGAGGTCGTCGCCGACGACATGCCCTTCCTGGTCGACTCGGTCACCGCCGAGATCAGCCGCCAGGGACGAGAGCTGCTGGAGATCGTCCACCCGGTCCTCGTCGTACGCCGAGATATCACCGGCGTCTTCCAGGAGCTGGTCAACACCTCCAAGCCCAAGGAGTGCCCGAGCGATGGCCTGGTCGAATCCTGGATGCACCTGGAGATAGCCCTCGAACCGGATACGGCACAGCTTCGTGCGCTGGAGGCGGATCTGCGCCGGGTGCTGGCCGACGTCCGGCATGCGGTCGAGGACTGGGGCAAGATGCGCGCAACCACCGTACGCATTGCGCGCGAACTCGAGTCCCGGCCGCCGAAGGGGATCGACCAGGACGCCGTCGACGACGCCGCCGAGCTCCTGCGCTGGCTGGCCGACGACAACTTCGTATTTCTCGGCTACCGCGAGTACGAACTCACCGACGACGACGCACTGGAGCCGATGGCCGCAACCGGACTCGGCATCCTGCGCAGTGACGTGGACATGGCCTCGGCGGCCAGACCGCTGCCGCCCGCGGCTGCCGCAAAGGCCCGCGAGCCGGAGCTGTTGATCCTCACCAAGGCCGACTCGCGATCGACCGTGCACCGGCCTGTGTACCTCGACTACATCGGCGTCAAGGCCTTCGACGAGCACGGGGTCCCGACCAGGGAGCGTCGGATCCTGGGTCTGTTGCCGTCCGGCGCGTACGTCGACAGCGTGACCACGATCCCGGTCGTGCGGCGCAAGGTCGAGGAGGTGCTGGCCAGATCCGGCCTGGCGCCCAGCAGCCACTCCGGCAAGGACCTGCTCGACATCCTGGAGAACTACCCGCGCGACGAACTGCTGCAGATCTCGGTGGCCGAGTTGCTGCCGATCGCGCTGGCCGTACTGCACCTGCGCGAGCGGCGCCAGACCCGGGTGTTCCTGCGCCGCGACCCGTACGAGCGGTTCTTCTCCGCACTGGTCTATCTGCCCCGGGATCGGTACACGACCAGCGTCCGGCTGGCAATGCAGGCGATCCTGATGGAGGAGCTGGCCGGAGTCTCGGTCGAGTACACCGCGCACAGCACCGAGTCCGTTCTGGCTCGACTGCACTTCGTCGTACGTACGGCCAAGGGGGAACCGCTGCCGCCAGTGGATATCCCGGCGCTGGAGGCACGCCTTGCCAAGGCCGCGCGAAACTGGAGCGACGACCTGCTCGACGAGTTGTTGGCCGCGCACTCGCCCGACCAGGCCCGTCGGCTGCACGCGAAGTACGTCGGCGCATTCAGCGACGGCTACAAGGACGATTTCCCGGCGGCCGAGGCGGTCGCAGACATCGCTCGGTTGGAGACGCTGCAGGGGCGCGATGGTGCGATGGACCTGGCGCTGCGCACTCCGGCCGGAGCAGGCAAGGGGGAGCGGCGATTCAAGGTCTATCGGATCGGTGCGCCGATGACCCTGTCATCGATCATGCCGATGCTGCACCACATGGGCATGTCCGTGACCGACGAGCGACCGTACCAGGTGGGGTGCCTTGCCGGGCAACAAGTGTGGATCTACGACTTCGGCCTGACCAGTCCGCTGCTGGCCTACGAGGAACCTCGGCCCGAGCTGCTCGCGCAATATCGAGCCACCTTCCACGACGCGTTCGCGGCCATCTGGTCCGGTGAGGCGGAGGACGACGGGTTCAATGCCCTGGTCACTGCCGGCGACATCCCGTGGCGGCTCGTCGCGGTGCTACGTGCGTACGCCCGCTATCTCCGGCAGGGCGGGCTCACCTTCAGCCAGCTGTACATGGAGCAGGCGCTGGTCAGCAACGTCGACATCGCCAAGCTCCTGGTCCGCCGCTTCGAGATCCGCTTCGATCCGTTGTACACCGGAAACCGCGCCGAGGACGAGGAAGCCGTCCGCGTGCAGATCGTCGATGCGCTCGGTCGAGTGAGCAGCCTCGACGAGGACCGGATCCTGTCCTCGCTGAGCCGGGCCATCCATGCGACCCAGCGGACGAACTATTATCAGTCCACAGTGGATGATGCCGGGCGTACGGTGCCCAAGCCGTACATCTCGTTCAAGTTCGACCCGAGTCAGGTGCCGGACCTGCCCGAACCCCGGCCGGCCCGCGAGATCTGGGTCTATTCGCCTCGGGTCGAGGGCGTGCACCTGCGCTTCGGTGCTGTGGCACGCGGTGGACTGCGCTGGTCGGATCGGCGGGAGGATCTGCGGACCGAGATCCTCGGTCTGGTCAAGGCGCAGACGGTCAAGAACACGGTAATCGTGCCGACCGGAGCCAAGGGTGGTTTCGTCGTACGCCGGCCGCTCGACCAGACGGATCGAGACGCCTGGCAGACCGAGGGGATCGCCTGCTACCGGATCTTCATCGGTGCCTTGCTCGACATCACCGACAATCTCGTCGAAGGCGAGGTCCGGCCGCCGGCAGACGTCGTCCGGCACGACGGTGACGACACCTACCTGGTGGTGGCCGCCGACAAGGGGACCGCCACCTTCTCCGACATCGCGAACGACGTGGCCATCTCCTACGGGTTCTGGCTCGGGGATGCCTTCGCCTCCGGAGGGTCGGTGGGCTACGACCACAAGGCGATGGGCATCACCGCCCGCGGTGCCTGGGAGTCGGTGAAACGGCACTTCCGGGAGCTGGGACACAACACCCAGACGCAGGACTTCACCGTCGTCGGGATCGGCGATATGTCCGGTGACGTGTTCGGCAACGGGATGCTGCTGTCCGAACACATCCAGCTGGTCGCGGCCTTCGACCACCGACACATCTTCATCGATCCCACCCCGGATGTGGCCACCTCCTACGCCGAACGCCGCCGACTGTTCGATCTGCCTCGCTCGAGCTGGGCGGATTACGACCCCGCACTGATCAGCCCTGGAGGTGGCGTCTGGCCGCGTGCGGCGAAGCACATCCCGATCTCCGAGCAGATGCGCGCCGCCCTGGGCATCGAGATCGTCCCGGGGTCCGCAAACGAGACCGCCGGCACCGACGGCGACACCGATGTCGGCGGCGAATACGGGGCCGGCGAGCCGGTCGGCTCGCTGACCCCCGCCGAACTGATGAAGGCCATTCTGCTCGCGCCGGCCGACCTGCTCTGGAACGGCGGCATCGGAACGTACGTC
Organism: Actinomycetota bacterium; assembly: GCA_030862345.1. GTDB lineage: Bacteria > Actinomycetota > Actinomycetes > Mycobacteriales > Geodermatophilaceae > JACCQS01. The sequence goes on from JALZDV010000277.1 coordinate 31,633, forward strand.
AAGTCCTCGTCGGAGAACAACATCGATGTCGGTGACCGGGCCAACGATGCGATTCGCGTGGACGGAGCAGCCTTGCGCTGCAAGGTGATCGGCGAGGGCGGCAACCTCGGTTGTACCCAGTTAGGCCGGATCGAGTACGCCTTGGCCGGTGGTCGGATCAACACCGACGCGATCGACAACTCCGCCGGCGTGGATACCTCCGACCATGAGGTGAACATCAAGATCCTGCTCAATCGGGTACGCGACGACGGCCTGATCGACAACGCCGGTCGTACGAAGATGCTCGTCGAGATGACCGACGAGGTCGGCGCGCTCGTCCTTGCCGACAACTACAACCAGAATGCCGCCCTGGCCAACGAGGCCATCTACGCCACGCAGATGCTCGACGTCGATCAGCGCTACATCCGACACCTGGTTCGTCAGGGCCGACTCAACCGCACGATCGAGTTCCTGCCGAGCGACCGCGCTCTGTCCGAGCGGTTCCGGGACGGCGTCGGCTTGACCGGCCCCGAACTGTCAGTCCTGTTGGCCTACAGCAAGATCGAGCTGGCCGATGTGCTGGTCGATTCCGAGCTGCCGGACGACCGGGCCGTCCACCACATTCTCTACGACTACTTCCCGAGCCTGGTGCGAGAGCGCTATCGCGAGCAGATGGACGCCCACCCACTGCGCCGGGAGATCATCACCACCGGACTGGTCAATTCGACGGTGAACATCGCTGGGGTGACCGGGATCTTCCGCCTGCAGGAGGAGACCGGGGCGGCACTCGCTGACCTGGTCCGCAGCCATGTGGCCTCCTGCGCGATCTTCCACGTGCCCGAGGTCTGGGCGCAGGCGGCGGCCCTGGACAACCTCGTCACGGCATCGATCCAGGCCATGATGCGCCTGGAGGCGACCCGGCTCGCCGAGCGGTGCACCCGATGGTTGCTGCTACACGCGGCCCAGCCGGTCGACATCGGCGAGGAAGTCGCGCGCTACCGCGAGGGTGCTGCTGAAGTCATCGAGCTGTTGCCCGAGCAGATGCGCGGCAGCGACCTTGCGGCGTACGGCGCTCGACGTACCGAACTGGAGTCGGCCGGGGTGCCCGCTGACCAGGCGGCCCGCATTGCGACGTTCCCGAAGGCGATCGCGGCGCTGGACATCGTCAAGATAGCCACCGAACGCGGACACACCCTGAGAGCGGTCGGCGAGGTCTACCACTTCCTGGCCGAAGAACTGTCGCTGTCCTGGGTCCTAGAGCGGATCATCGCCCTTCCCCGTGGCGGCCGTTGGCAGGCGATGTCGCGGGCGACCCTCCGGGACGACTTCAACGCCCTGCATGCCGAACTCACCGCCGATGTCCTGCAGTGCGGCGTCTCCGGTGAAGACGCACACGGCCGCTTCAAGGCGTGGGAGGCCTGTACGGCAGAGGCACAACGCCGTGCGGTGGCGATGCTCAACGACATCAGCAACACCGACGCCCCGGACCTGGCCACCCTCGTCGTTGCGGTCCGTGTCCTGCGCGGAATGCTGGCCCGCGCCTGAGCGGCTGCGTACGCATCCCTGTTCTAGCGGGCGGTCGCGAGGTCCTGGGAGCCGATGACTCGGAGCAAATTCAGTTTGTCGCGGGCGTCGGTTCCCTCGGTGGGGAAGAACACCAGTAGTCCGACGTCGGCGGTTGGGGTCAGCAGGACCTCGCAGGTCAGATGCAGCACTCCGACCTCTGGGTGAATGATTCGCTTGTGGTCGTAGCGGCGTACGGCGACTTCGTGCATCGACCAGAGGCGTTCGAACTCCGGGCTTGCGCCGCGCAGATCCCGCACCAGCGTTTCGACATCAACGTCGCCGGCTCGGCGTGCGGCCGTCGCGCGCAAGTCGTTGACGTGGGCGGTCGAATGATGGTCCCAGTCCTCGGGAGGCACCCGCTGGCGGCCGGCGGGGTCGGTGAACCAGCGCCAGGTGAAGTTGCGGTCACGACCGGGGCGGCCCGGCAAGGGACCGAGGATGATCGCGGCCAGGCTGTTCTGCCACAGCACCTCATCTATGTCGCTGACGATGGCCACGGGGACGTCGGCGAGGTGTCCGGCAAGAGTGATGAGCCCTGGACGCAGGTGCGCGGTTCCGCCGTGCCGCGGTGGCGGGGTCAATCCACAAAGGTGGAACAGGTGGTCACGTTCGTCCAGGTCGAAGCGCAGCGAGCGGCTCAGCGCGGTCAGGATCTGCTCCGAGGGGTGCGGGCCACGGCCCTGCTCCAGACGCGTGTAGTAGTCCGTCGACATCCCGACCAGGCCGGCCACCTCGTCCCGCCGTAGACCGGGCGTTCGGCGCCGCAGGCCAGGAGGCAAGCCCACGTCGGCTGGCTGCAGTAACTCGCGACGCCGACGCAGGAAGTCGGCAAGCCCAGGACGGTCGATCACGCACTCAGCATGCGCGCAGCGAGGGTGCCTAGCCAGGGACCGCCGGTCCCAGCCTCAACCGGTCCTGGTTGGCATCCGTTGTTACAGCGACTGTGGGCTCACCCCCACAGCAACGGAAGGACCTCTCATGGACACTCGTCAACTCGGCAACACCGGCCCTGTCGTCTCGGCCTTGGGCCTGGGCTGCATGGGCATGTCGGCGGCGTACGGCCCCACCGACGACCAGGTGAGCATCGCCACGATCCACGCTTACCTCGACGGCGGCGGCACGCTGCTGGACACCGGCGACTTCTACGGGTCCGGGCACAACGAGTGGCTCATCCGGCAGGCGCTGGCCGGGCGCAACCGCGACGATGTCGTGCTGTCGGTCAAGTTCGGGGCGCTGCGCTCCCCCGACGGAATGTGGGCCGGCAACGACGCCCGCCCCGAGGCCATCCGCAACTTTCTCGCCTATAGCCTGCAGCGTCTGGGTGTGGATCACATCGACATCTACCGGCCGGCGAGGTTGGACCCCTCCGTACCGATCGAGGACACCGTCGGCGCGCTCGCCGAGCTGGTGCAGGCCGGTTGGGTTCGGCACATCGGGCTTTCCGAGGTCGGTGCGGAGACACTCCGGCGAGCCGCGGCGGTGGCCGCGATCAGCGACCTGCAGATCGAATACTCCGTGCTGTCGCGAGGCATCGAGGATGCCGTCCTGCCCGCGTCCCGGGAACTCGGGATCGGGGTCAGCGCCTACAGCGTGCTGGGCCGAGGTCTGATCACCGGTTCACGTCCACAGTCTGCAGCGGACTTCCGAACGTACGGACCGCGATTCCAAGGTGAGAACCTGTCGCACAACGAGGCTCTGATCGCCCAACTGACCGACATCGCCGGCGAGTTGGACATCACCGTTGCTCAGCTGGCCATCGCCTGGGTGGCCAGCCGCGGTGCCGACATCATCCCGATTGTCGGCTCGCGCCGACCCGCACAGGTGGCCGATACACTCGCCGCGCTCGAGGTCACTCTGGACCCAGCCACGCTCGCCCGGATCGAGAACGCGGTTCCGGCCGGAGCGGCGGCCGGGCACCGCTACCCCGCGATGGCTGTGGCTGAACTGGACAGCGAAGCCTGACGCCGCGACAGGGCTGGGCCGGTGCCTCCGGCCCGAGCCGGGTCAGGCCGGAGGGTCTTGCATCACCGAGAAGGCCGCCCCCCAGGGATCCTCGACGACGGCGAAGCGGCATCGGTGATGCCGGCGGCGCGATCACCGATGCGGGCGGTGAGGTACCCGCCGTACTCCGGTTCACCGCCGGTGTAGGTCCACCCGAGAATGTCGCTGTAGAAGGACTTGGCGGCGTCGAGGTCTGTGCCATGCAACCGACCTACCGTGCACCCGGGATTGTCAGGTTCATCTGCACACCGAAGTGGTCGGAAGCCCAGACACCGTCGATCGGCTGATCACCGAGGCGGCTCACCTCGGTGACCCGGATGCCGGTCGTGGCCTCGACAAAAAGATAGTCGATGCGGGCGCTGGGCGAGCCGGTCACCGCGATATGGCCGTTCTCCCGGCTCCAGGTATTGCCCACGCCGAGGTCCGGTGCCGCCCACAGCCAGGCGTCGAGCAGGATGCGGCCGTTGATCACCGGCGCAGTCTTGTGCCCACACAGCTTGCGGATCTCGTCGGAGTCGGGCTCGGCATTGAAGTCGCCGGTGAGGAACAGGCAGTTGCGCTCGAGGCTGTCGTGTTCGGCGAGAAAATGCCAGATTGCCTCGACCTGCGTGCAGCGCAGTTCCGATAGATGTGCCGGCGAGGCCAGGTGGGTGGTGACGGCGATGACCGGGCCCTGCGGCGTCTCGATCTGGGCCAGCGCAGCGATCCGGCCCTCATCCTCCGGGTGCTCCGGTAACTCGGCGATGGCCGAGGCCGTAATCGGCCATCGGCTCAGGATCAGCTCGCCGATCTCGATCGAGGCATCACCGAGCCGGCGTTGCCAGCGTTGGGAGCGGGGCGAGGGTGCCCAGAGGCGATGGGTGAAGCCGAGGTCGTCGGCGATGGTCGAACCCTGCACCGCCCATGCCTCCTGCAGGCAGAGGATGTCCGGGTCCGCTCGCCGCAGCGTCTCGACGATCGCGGGCCGTCGAGCGATCCAGTCCCCGAACCGCCACCACACGTTCCAGGTCGCGACGTGGATCGGCATCGATTCAGCATTCACGAGTCAGCCCGGGCTCGACTGGCAGGTCAACCTCTACGGAGGTGGGGTAGATGAGCCCCGATCCGGTGTTCAGCAGAACAATTTCGTCGTCGGCGGCCAGCCACCCGCGCTCTCGAAGGATCCGGGCGGCGGTGATCGTGGCCGCGCCTTCCGGGCAGAAGAACAGCCCTTCGAGGGCTCCGGCTAGCCGCAGATCGGCCAGCAGGTCTGCATCGTCGACGGCGATCGCGGTCCCGCCCGTCTCGCGCAGCGCATCGAGAACGAGAAAGTCACCGAGGGCCTTGGAGACGGTGAGGCCGTACGCGACGGTCCTTGCGTCGGCCCACGGCTGCGATTCCGGCTGATCGGCGTCGAATGCGCGCACGATCGGCGCGCAGCCGCTGGACTGCACGCAGACGAAGCGCGGCAGCCGCCCGCTCACCCAGCCGAGCTCGACCAGTTCGGTGAGCGCCTTGGAGATGCCGATCAGGCCGACGCCGCCGCCCGTCGGGTAGATGATGACGTCGGGCATCCGCCAGCCCAGCTGTTCGGCAAGCTCGAATCCGATCGTCTTCTTTCCCTCGATCCGGTAC
>JALZDV010000267.1 GCA_030862345.1 Actinomycetota bacterium
GGATCAACCAGGACATCCTGGCCCAGGGCGGCGAGCCGGCCACCGCGATGCCGGAGCTGCTCGGCATCACCAAGGCCTCGTTGGAGACCGACTCGTTCCTCTCGGCCGCCTCCTTCCAGGAGACGACTCGGGTCCTGACCGACGCAGCGATCCATGCCCGCAGCGACAAGCTGATCGGGCTGAAGGAGAACGTCATCATCGGCAAGCTGATCCCGGCCGGTACCGGCATCAACCGGTACCGCAACATCACGGTCGAACCCACCGAGGAAGCCCGCGCGGCCGTCTACACGATGCCCGCCTACGACGACGGCTCCTTCTTCGCACCGGACCCCTTCGGGTCCGGCTCGGGAGAGGCCGTCCGGCTCGAGGAGTTCGACTACGGGCGGGACAACTACCGCTAGCTTCGCAAAACTGGTCAATTGCCGCAGGTGTCGCCTGCGGCAATTGACCAGTTTCATGCGGGCGAGATGACCACGTGGCCAAGGCCCACAACTCACTCTCGGTAGTGCCGTTGGTACGGGCCGTGCGTGGCTGGCTAGGGCGTTTGTCGACGCCGCTTGGCCGAGTTATCGTCCGGCCGTGCGTGCCCGCTGAGCGCGCCGGATAGACGGGGGTTGTGCTCTCGATCTGATCAACGCAACCGATCCGGACCTCAACCTCGCCCTTGGCGATCTCTCCTACGGAACGACCGGCGCCGAGCAAGCTTGGTGTGACCGAGTTACCTCTCGGGTCGGCGCGGGCTTTCCGTTCGAGTTGCTTGCGGGAACCACGAGAGCAATGGTCTGAACGGCAACATCAACGACTTTCAGCCTGCCTGGCCAACCAACTGCCCGGACTGGTCGGAACGTACGGCCGGCAGGCCTACGTCGATGTCCCGCAGGCCGCCCCACTGGTGCGCTTCGTGATGATCTCGCCGACCCTCACTTTCCCGGACGGCACGTGGTCCTACGAACCAGCCACGCGTCGGTACGACTGGATGGTCGACGCCATCGACGGCGCCCGGGCCGCCGGCGTTCCCTGGGTGGTCGTAGCGATGCACAAGCCCTGCCTCTCCCGGGGTCAGTACTAGCTGCGAGGTCAGCACCGGCTTGATCAACATGCTGGTGTCCAAGAAGGTCGACTTGGTGCTGCACGGACACGAGCACCTCTATGCACCACCCGAAACGCCACGCTGGCCGGCACCACCGGGCCGACTGCGACTTGCGCATGACCCTGTCGCTCGACTAGGCGGCCACCGGAGGCGCGCCGTATCTGGACGTGCTCGGCCGCCGGATCAATTCGACCAACGACTATCGCGTCCGGGTTCGGTTCAACGCCAACGGCAGCGTCGGGTTGACCCTAGGTGGGCTGAAGGGCTCGAACACATTGACAGCGCTGTCTGCTTCGGTGACCGTGCCGGGCCTGACCTACACACCCGGACAACAATTGGAGCTGCGCTTGCAGGTCACCGGGACGAATCCGACCGCGTTGCGCGCCCGAGTCTGGCCGACCGGTCAAGCAGAACCGACGACCTGGTTGGTCAGCACCACCGACAGCTTCGCCGGGCTTCAGGTGGCCTGCGCCGTAGGACTGCAGCCCGATCTGTCGAGTTCGAACACGAACGCGCCGATCGTCATCCGGATCGACAACCTGGTGGCGCGCCCGACGGCGTGACGCTCGGGCCAGGCACGCATCGCTGGGCTAGCCACCCTTTCGGGCTGCCATGCGGCGCCGCATCCAACGCCGGGCACGAACCATCAGCCAGAGGATCAGCGCTAGCACGGCAACCACGAGCAGAAACGCCAGGATCGGCAGCACGAACGCAAGTCCGGTCATCACCAACGACGTTGCGTCCTCTGCGGCGGACACGGCCGGATTGCCGATGCCGGCGGTCGACGCGGTCACGAACGGCCGTACGGCTGCGCGTCCGGCTTGCAGGCTCCCGGCGGTCAACGCACCGAGCACTGCTGCAACCGCCGGGTTCAGGTCGCTGGTCAGATCGGTCTGGGCGGCGAACAGGAGTGCTCCGGAGGCCGGGGCGATGAACAACCCCAGCGCATGCAACACGCTGTCCAACGCCGGGATCTTGTCGCCGATCAAATCCAGCACCAGCAGCAAGCCGACGACGAGCATGCCGGGGATGCTCGACAGGATGTCGTACGGCGAATCGAGGGCCAGCCAGCCAGCCCGGTCTCCGATGCCGATCGCGAGCAGCGGCAGCCACGCGTTCAGACCAGCGGCGCCGGAGAGTCCAAAGGCCGCCAAGATTCCGCCGACGGTTCCCGTTACCGGCTCCATAGGTAGATCGAAGCACTCACCGAGCGCATGCGACGATTCGCAGGGTGGTCGCAGCGGGGGAGCCTAGCGCCGGACCCACCGAGGTTGTTGTCCCTTCACCCAGTTCCTCGCTATTCTCCCGGCGCGTACGCGCCCATTTCTGCGCGTCTGGCTGATGGGTGGCGTACATGAATCTCCGGTTGATCTCGCAGGCGGCCGTACTGGCGGTCGGGACATCACTGCTGGTGTTGGGGGTCCCGCAGTCGGCGGCGGCCGTCAGCCCCGACCTCGTGATCAGTCAGGTGTACGGGGGCGGCGGCAACTCCGGGGCAACCCTGCGCAACGACTTCATCGAGCTCTACAACCGCGGCACCGAAACCGTCCCGCTCGCTGGCTGGTCCGTGCAGTACGCCAGCTCGACCGGGACGACCTGGCAGGTCACGGCGCTGAGTGGGCAGATCCCGCCGGGCGAGCACTACCTCGTCCAGCAGGCCCAGGGCACGGGTGGGACCGAGAACCTGCCCACCCCCGACGCCACCGGCACGATCCCCATGAGCAGCACCAATGGGAAAGTGGCACTGGTCACCAACTCCACCGCGCTGACGACGGTGTGTGGCGGGGATTGCGACACGGCTCCCGGCGTCCGCGACTTCGTCGGCTTCGGCCCGACGGCGACTGACTCGGAGACCGCACCGACGCCAGCCCTGACGAACACCACCGCCGCACTGCGGGCAGGTGATGGCGCCACGGACACCGACAACAACAGCGCCGACTTCTCCGTCGGCCCCCCCAACCCACGCAACTGCGGCGCAGCATGCGTGACAGAGCCACCGCCGACGTGCGACCCACCGCCGGCGTTCCAGATCGCGGCGATCCAGGGCGCGAGCACCAGCACTCCGATCCCAGGGCAGTGCGTACGCACCGAGGGCGTCGTCACCGGCGATTTCAACGGCACCGGCGGCCTGGGTGGCTTCTACATTCAGGACGACACTCCGGACACCGACCCGGCCACCTCCGACGGCATCTTCGAGGCTACCACCACCGCGGTCTCTGCAGGTGACCGGGTACAGGTCGACGGCACCGCTGCCGAGGCGAACGGCCAGACCCAGGTGAGCGGGGCGACGGTGACCATCACGGGGACCGGCACGATCGCACCCCAGGCCTATGACCTGCCGCGTCCGGCGGGCACGACATTCGAACCGGTCGAGGGAGTGCTGCTGACCTTCCCCGAGGCGCTGACCGTGACCGAGCTGTTCCAGTTGGGCCGCTTCGGCGAGCTTGCGGTGTCCTCCGACGGACGGCTCTATCAGCCCACCGACCGCGTGGAGCCCGGCCCGGCGGCCCAGGCCCTGGCCGCGGAGAATGCGCTCCGGCGGCTGTTGGTGGATGACGGCTCCAACGTGCAGAACCCGCCGGTCGTGCCCTACAGCGAACCGGACACGCCCCGGATCGGAGACACCACGACCGGACTGACCGGCGTGGTGGGATTCGGCTTCAGCACCTACCGGCTGCAGCCGACCGGCGCGGTGACCTTCGCTGCGACGAACCCACGCCCGGCCGCACCGCAGGACGTCGGCGGAGACATTCAGGTCGCCAGCTTCAACACGCTGAACTACTTCACGACGCTGACCACCGAGAACCCGAACGCCCGCGGCGCCAACAGCCAGGCGGAGTTCGACCGCCAACAGATCAAGGAAGTCGAGGCCATCCTCGGCATCGGTGCTGAGGTCCTCGGCCTGATGGAGGTGGAGAACAACGGCAGCGAGGCCATCGCCAGCCTCGTCCAAGCGTTGAACGACGCCACGGCTCCCGGCACCTACGCCTACATCACCGAGCCGGTGCTCAACGCACCCAACCAGTTCGGCGGCACGTTCGGGACCGACGCCATCAAGACCGCGATCATCTACCAGCCCGCGGCCGTGATGCCGGTCGGGGCTGCCCAGACCTCGGCTGACCCGGTCTTCGATCGCCCGCCGCTCATCCAGACCTTCGAGCGGGTCGGCGGCAGTGAGCCGGTCACCGTCGTGGTCAACCACTTCAAGTCCAAGAACTGCGGTCCGAGCAGCGACCCCGGGGATGCCGATCAGGGCGACGGACAGGCCTGCTTCAACGCCCGCCGGGTCCTTCAGGCG
>JALZDV010000281.1 GCA_030862345.1 Actinomycetota bacterium
CGGGTACGCGGCCATGCTGGAGCAGTTTTCGCCGAGGGAGGCGGTCGAACTCACCGCGCTCGCCGAGGAGCACGGCTTCTCCGGCTGCATGGCGGCCGATCACTTCCAGCCCTGGATTCCCCAGCAGGGCGAGGCCTCCTTCGTGTGGTCGGTGCTGGCGGCGGTCGGTGAGCGTACGACCGGCGACTTCGGGCCAGGAGTGACCTGTCCATCCTTCCGGTTCCATCCGGCGCTGATCGCCCAGGCCGCAGCGACCCTGGAGTCGATGTATCCGGGCCGGTCGTGGTTGGGCGTCGGGTCGGGCGAGGCACTCAATGAGCACATCATCGCCGGCTACTGGCCGGAGGCCGGCGAACGGTCCCGCCGGATGTTCGAGGCCATCGAGGTCATCAACAAACTGTTCACCGCCTCCGCGGTGGGCAAGGACGTCAAGCATGACGGCGAGTTCTTCAAGCTGGAGGCAGCGCGGTTGTGGACGATGCCGGACAAGGCTCCACCGATCCTGGTCGCCACCGCTGGGCCGATCAACGCGAAGAAGACCGGAAAGTTCGCCGACGGGATCATCACCGTCGGGGCCCCACTCGAGAAGATCGAAGGGTTGTTCGGGAAGTTCGCCGAGGGCGCGAAGGAGGTGGGCAAGGACCCGGACACGATGCCTAGAGTGCTTCAGCTGCATCTCAGTTGGGCAGACACCGACGAACTCGCCCTGACCAACGCCATGACCGAGTGGCCGAACGGCGGGATGAAGTTCCCCAAGGCCGACATTCGCTCACCACTGGACTTCGAACAGATGGCCAAGCTGGTCCGTCAGGAGGACTTCCAAGGCCGGATGGTCATCTCCGCCGATCCGGACGAGCACCGCGCCTACATCCAGAAGTTCGTCGACCTCGGCTTCGACCGGGTCTACCTGCACAACGTCGGACGCAACCAGAAGGAATGGATCGAGACCTTCGGCCGTGACGTACTCCCCAAGATCACCCGCTGAGGCGCTGGCGTCGTCGATCGGAGGCGCCCAGGCGGATTCGCACTGCACCGCAGCCGCTCACGATGTGGCCTGTGGTTTCCGATTGGCGCCGCTCGGTCGGCGCTGGCGAGTGGGCAGCACCGTCCCGGCTGCCAGGCGGCGGGCGATGACCAGGAACGCGGTATGGCCGACCATCCGGTGTTCGGGCCGTACAGCTAGGCCCACGACGTGCCAGGCCCGGAGCAGGGTCTCGGTGGCCGACGGCTCGGCGTAGGACCCGTCGGCTCGGATGGCTTCGACCAGGGTCGAGAGTTGGGTCACCGTTGCCACGTACCCGATCAGTACTCCGCCGGGCCGCAGGACCTCGCCGATCGCCGGCAGCACCTGCCATGGCTCGAGCATGTCGAGAACTACCCGGTCCGCGTCTCGATCCCCGGCCTGGCCGATCCCCTCGAGGTCACCGTGGCGTAGGTCCCAGTGGGACGGCTCCTCGCCGAAGAAGCGGGTCACGTTCTCCCGTGCCACCTCGGCGAACTCCGCTCGACGCTCGTAGGAGATCACCGTGCCGGTCGGGCCGACGGCGCGCAGCAGCGAGCAGGTCAGGGCGCCCGAGCCGGCGCCGGCCTCGACCACCCGGGCGCCGGGATGGATGTCACCCATCATCAGGATCTGCGCACTGTCCTTGGGGTAGATGACCTGCGCCCCGCGGGGCATGGACATCACGTAGTCGGCCAGCAGCGGGCGCAGCGCCAGGTACCCGGTGCCCGATGTCGACATCACGACGCGACCCTCGTCGTGGCCGATCAGGTCGTCGTGGGAGATGGCCCCACGGTGGGTGTGAAAGGACCTGCCGGGCTCGAGGACGACGGTGTGCAGCCGGCCCTTTGGATCGGTCAGCTGGACGCGGTCCCCCGCAGCGAACCGCCGTCGATTCGAGTCTGTGGTTCCAGCGTGCGGATCAGCAGCCCGTGCTCCGGGTGCGTCAGAGGTTTCAGACACCGGGGCGATGCTACGAGCACGCCGCGGTGCGTCGCTCGGACGGATCGTCAGTAGGCGCGCCTACCCTGCGGATGTGAGCATTCAGGCAGCCCCGTTTAGCGTCGAATCCCGCACCCGGTCACTGTCTCCCTCACGTGCAGCGGACTTCAAGACCTGCCCGCTCCTGTATCGCCTGCGCACGATCGACCGGCTCCCGCAACGACCTTCGGCGGCTGCCGCACGAGGAACCCTGGTGCACGCCGTCCTCGAGCGGCTCTACGACCTGCCGGCTGCGGGCCGAACACCCGAGGCGGCGAAGTCGATGGTCGGTGCCGAGTGGGCCAAGCTGCTGGAGACCGAGCCCGACATCGTCCAGATCGTGACCGAACTGCGCGAGCGGGCCACCGCCGCCACGGCGCCCACGCTCGATCCGGCCGGAGGGCATGTGGTCGACCCGGTCATCGCCGCGGGGATCGATCCCAAGACTGACGCTGATGTCATCGGCGGCTGGCTGATCTCGGCGGCGGGCCTGCTCGACTCCTACTTCGCACTGGAGGATCCGACTCGGATCCAGCCCGTCAGCCGTGAGCTCATGGTCGAGTTCGACCTGGGTGATGGACCCGTCCTGCGCGGAATCATCGACCGGCTCGATGCCACCGCCGACGGCGACCTACGAGTTGTGGACTACAAGACCGGCGTCACCCCACGCGAGGCCTTCGAGGCCAAGGCGCTGTTCCAGATGAAGTTCTACGCGCTCGTGCTCTATCGCACGCGTGGTGTGGTCCCCCGTCAGCTGCGGCTGATCTACCTGGGCGACCAGGACCTGCTCAGCTACGCCCCTGAGGCCGACGAGCTCGATCGGTTCGAGCGAACCCTGCGCGCGATCTGGGCTGCGATCCAGGCGAGCATCGACAAACAGGACTTCCGGGCCAGCCCCAGCCGACTGTGCGCCTGGTGTGACTACCAGGCACTGTGCCCCGCCTTCGGCGGTACGCCGCCGCCCTATCCGGTGGCAGCGGCCCCAGTGGACGACCCGGCGGGCGACCCGGACTGAGCGAGCTGGGACCGGCTCAGCGCGTCCCGATGCTGGTGGAGCACCTCGCACAGACCGCCCAGCGTCATCCCGACCAGGCTTGTCCGAAGGGTCACCCAGGGCAGGTGGCCGATCGGAACAGCTGCCGGTACGACGAGGACCGCGCAGCCAGCGGCTCGCGCCGACGTAGCGCCGGTCATCGAATCCTCGATCGCCACGCAGCCGCTCGGATCGACTCCGAGCCGCTGCGCTGCCAGCAGATAGGGATCCGGATGTGGCTTTCCGCGGCTGACCTGGTCGCCGCTGACGACGGCGGTGAAGGCACCGTCGGGCAGGGCGGCGGTCACGGCGTCGGTCATCTGCCGATATGACATGGTCACGAGTCCGGTCGGCACCCCCGCCGCACGCACCTCGGCCAGCAGTTCCAGCGCGCCCGGCCGCCAGGGCGGCGCCTGGACCACTCCGGTGACGACTTGGGACTGCAGCCGTTCGATGATCGCCGGCTGCGGGAGATCGACGCCGACCTGCTCTCGGAGGAAGGTCGCGCTGTCCCAGAGCGACCAACCGACAAGCTGTTCGCCCTCCTCCGGCGCCCAGGCATGGCCGTACTCCTCGACCAGTTGGCGCTCGGCAGCGAACCACAGCGGCTCGCTGTCGAGCAGCGTCCCGTCGAGATCGAAGAGCACCGCAGCGGGCAGTGCCAACGTCATCGGGCGTTGAAGTACTTGGCCTCGGGGTGGTGCACGATCATGGCCGAGGTGGATTGCTCAGGATGCAGTTGGAACTCCTCGGACAGCTCGACGCCGATCCGGCTGGGTTCGAGCAGTCCGACGAGCTGCTGCTGGTCCTCCAGGTTCGGGCAGGCCGGATAGCCGAAGGCGAACCGGGCACCGCGGTAGCCCAGTTTGAAGAACTCCTCGAGATCCTCGGGGTCCTCGTGCGCGGCGTTCGTGCCGTCGTCGAATTGCAGCTCGGCACGCACCCGCTGGTGCCAGCGCTCGGCGAGTGCCTCGGTGAGTTGCACGGACAGCCCGTGGACCTCCAGATAGTCCCGATAGGCGTTCTTGGCCAGCAGTTCGTTGGCGTACTGGCTGATCCGGTTGCCCATCGTGACGATGTCGAATGCGATGACGTCTACCTCGCCGGAGTCCTGAGGTCGGAAGAAGTCCGACATGCACAACCGTCGCTCGCGACGCTGGCGCGGGAAGGTGAACCTCGTCCGCTCGGCACCAGACTCGTCGAGCACTAGCAGGTCATCGCCGAGGCTGACGCAGGGGTAGTAGCCGTACACGACAGCCGCCTCGAGGACCCCCTCGGTGGCGAACCGGTCCAGCCAGTACCGCAACCGCGGCCGGCCCTCGGTCTCGACCAGTTCCTCGTAGGACGGTCCCTGCCCACCACGTGCCGCCCGAAGCCCCCATTGGCCGAGGAAGGTGGCCCGCTCGTCGATCATCGAGGCGTACTCGGCCAGCGCGATGCCTTTGACCACCCGAGCACCCCAGAACGGTGGGTGTGGAACCGGATTGTCGACCACCACATCCGAACGACCGACGAATGGTTCCTCCGGCGCGGCGCTGGCGGCGCGTTCGGCCGCAATCCGCAGTGACCGCTCCCGCCGGGCCCGGCGCTCGGCCTTGCGCTGCTCGGCCAGATCCTCCTTGGGGTCGCTGGGCATCGCGGAGTCCGGAACGGTGCCGCGCCGGCGGGCCAGGATGGTGTCCATCATCCGCAGGCCCTCGAAGGCATCGCGCGCGTAGTGCACGTCGCCCTGGTATAGCTCGGTGAGGTCGTGCTCGACGTAGGCGCGGGTCAGAGCGGCGCCGCCGAGGAGCACCGGGTAGGTCTCGGAGATTCCGCGGGAGTTCAGTTCCTCGAGGTTCTCCTTCATGATGACCGTGGACTTCACCAGGAGTCCGGACATCCCGATGACGTCGGCGCGATGTTCCTGGGCTGCGTCGATGATCGTCGCGATGGGTTGCTTGATTCCGAGGTTGACCACGGTGTAGCCGTTGTTGGACAGGATGATGTCAACGAGGTTCTTGCCGATGTCGTGGACGTCGCCCTTGACCGTGGCGAGCACGATCTTGCCCTTTCCGCCGGTGTCGTCGGTGGCCTCCATGTGCGGTTCGAGGTAGGCGACGGAGGTCTTCATCACCTCCGCTGACTGCAGCACGAACGGCAGCTGCATCTGACCCGATCCGAACAGCTCACCGACGGTCTTCATCCCGTTGAGCAGGTCCTCGTTGACGATCTCCAGGGCCGGCTTGGTGGCCAGCGCCTCGTCCAGGTCACACTCCAGGCCGTTGCGCTCGCCGTCGACGATGCGGCGTTGCAGCCGCTCCCCCAGCGGGAGCCCGGCCAGTTCCTCGGCGCGGGTCTGCCGAGCCGCAGCCATGTCCACGCCCTCGAACAGGTCCAGGTACCGGGCCAACGGGTCATAGCCTTCTCGCCGTCGGTCGTAGACCAGATCCAGTGCGACGTTGCGCTGCTCCTCCGGGATTTTGTTCATCGGCAGGATCTTTGAGGCGTGCACGATCGCCGAGTCCAGTCCCGCGTTCTGCGCCTCGTTCAGGAAGACGGAGTTGAGCACCTGGCGCGCGGCCGGGTTCAGCCCGAAGGACACGTTGGATACCCCGAGGGTGGTCTGGACCTCGGGGTAGCGGCGCTTGAGCTCCTTGATCGCTTCGATCGTCTCGATGCCGTCGCGCCGGGTCTCCTCCTGGCCGGTGGCGATGGGGAAGGTCAGCGCGTCGACCATGATGTCGCTGGTTTTCATGCCCCACTGCTCGACCAGCGTGTCGATGGTTCGGGCCGCGACGCGCACCTTCCAGTCGGCAGTACGGGCCTGGCCGTCCTCGTCGATGCACATCACGACGACCGCCGCGCCGTGCTCCTTGATGATGGGCATCACCTTCGCGAAGCGCGAACCGGGTCCCTCGCCGTCCTCGAAGTTGACTGAGTTGACGACGCTGCGCCCGCCCAGCATCTCCAGTCCGGCTTCGATGACAGCCGACTCGGTGGAATCCAGCACGAGAGGCAGGGTCGAGGCGGTAGCCAGCCTGCCGGCCAGCCGGCGCATGTCATCCGCGCCGTCGCGTCCCACGTAATCGATGCACAGGTCCAGCAGATGAGCACCGTCGCGAATCTGGCCGCGGGCGATCTCGATGCAGTCGTCGTAGCGTTCCTCCAGCATCGCGTCGCGGAAAGCGCGCGATCCATTGGCGTTGGTCCGCTCGCCGATCACCAGAACGCTGGCGTCCTGCTCGAATGGGACTGCCTGATAGAGCGAGGACAGGCTCGGCTCGCTCCGCGGTCGGCGTGCTGCCGGTGTCAGGTCCTTGATCGCGGCTACCACCGCTCGGATGTGCGCCGGAGTCGTTCCGCAACAGCCGCCGACCAGTCGAGTGCCGAACTCGGTCACGAATCCGGTGAGCGCGGCGGCCAGTTCCTGTTCGGTCAGCGGGTAGACCGCGCCATGTGGACCGAGGCGGGGCAACCCCGCATTGGGCATGCAGGAGATGTCGAGCTGGGCATGCCGCGACAGATGCCGCAGGTGCTCGCTCATCTCGTTGGGGCCGGTGGCGCAGTTCAGGCCGATCAGGTCGATGCCCAGCGGTTCCAGAGCGGTCAGCGCCGCCCCGATCTCCGAGCCCAGCAACATTGTGCCGGTGGTCTCGACGGTGACGTGGGTGATGATCGGGACGCTGCGTCCGACCTCGGTCATCGCCCGCTGTGCGCCGATGATGGCCGACTTCGCCTGGAGCAGGTCTTGAACGGTCTCGACGATGATCGCATCCACGCCACCGTCCAGCATGCCGCGGGCCTGCTGCTGGTAGGCCTCGCGCAGGTGAGCAAAGGTCGTGTGTCCGAGCGTGGGCAGTTTCGTACCCGGCCCCACGGAGCCCAGTACCCACCGTGGGCGCTCTGGCGTCGACCATTCATCGGCACACTCCCGAGCGATGAGGGTCCCGGCCCGCGCCAACTCCTCGATCCGGTCGGGGATGTCGTACTCGGCGAGGTTGGCCCAGTTGGCCCCGAAGGTGTTCGTCTCGACCGTGTCTGCGCCGGCGTCGAAGAAGGCATCATGGATCTGCCGCACCACGTCCGGCCGAGTGACATTCAGGATCTCGTTACAGCCCTCGAGGTCCCGGAAGTCATCCAGGGTGAGATCGCAGCCCTGCAGCATCGTGCCCATCGCCCCGTCGCTGACCACGACGCGCCGGGTCATTGTCGCCAGGAGTCCGCGGTCATCCACCGGTCAAGGCTACCGACCCCCTCGGCTGCGGGAGGTGACCCTGCTATCTCCCCAACCGGCGTGGCGGACCTGCTCCGAGCGGGCCTGCGGGACCCCACTCGATCCGAGGAGCC
>JALZDV010000286.1 GCA_030862345.1 Actinomycetota bacterium
GTGGCGTGGTCACCAGACGGGCGACGGCTGGCCACCACGTCGCACGACCGGACAGCTCGGATCTGGGACGCCGAGAGTGGTAGCGAGCTCGTGATGTTGCGCGGCCACGACGATGACATTCGGGGGCTGGCATGGTCACCAGACGGACGACAGCTGGCTACCGGCTCATACGACCGGACGGTCCGGATCTGGGACACCAAATCCGGCGCTGAGATCATCGTCGTCGGTGCCCATACGAAGGCTATCGATGGCGTGTCCTGGTCTCCGGATGGCCGACAAATCGCATCTGCTTCGCTGGACGGGACCTGCCGAATCTGGGACGGGACAATCAGCGTCGAGAGACTCGTCGCCAATGCCCACCGCCGCGTCACCAGGAAACTGACTGCTGAGGAACGACGCAACCTCATGCTCCCCCCGACCGGTGATTGATCGGCTCGACATCGGCCCTCGAACTTGCAATCTATTCGCCATCCAGAACACCAGAGACGGAGCGGGTTCGCACACCACGAGACCGAGGACAAATGGGTGGGATCATCAACTACTATCATGGCGAAGCTGGCCGGGCCACTGGTCTCGCGTGGGTGCCCGATGAACAGCTGACGTATCGTCTCGCTCTGGAGGGCGACCCCCACCGGCACAGCGGGTTCGACTACGGGACAGACATCGGTGTAGATCCGCGCATCCGCGAGGGCGACGATGTGCTCTATCTTCGCCTCGACGGCACTTGCGGCATCTGGGTGAGGGCGACCGATGCCGCCGGTCCGGCGTTGCCGTTGGCTGTCGCGCGGGTTCAGCGGAATCGGCAGTGGATGAGTCGGTACGCCGACGCCGAGATGGAACACGCCTCCGTGCAGCGCGGGTGGCTGGACCAGCTTGAGCGGGAGACTGGTGTGGGGTGCGAGTTGGCGGGCACGGGTGGTGCCCCCCGGCTGATCGATGAGCGCCCGGCTACGGAAGCTAGCCTCTTTGTCAGCTACTCGAGCATGAATGTCCTTCTGGCCCGCCGGATCTACGCGGACCTCCGCAACGACGCAAAGGCCGAGGTATGGTTCGACATCGCCCAGGCGGGCGAGTCACCCCGGCATGACGAGCAGATCGCCGAGTGGCTCCGGACGGCGATCTACCGCTCTCGCGGGCTGGTGCTGCTGCTCACCCGGGCCGCGCTGAAATCGTCGTGGGTCTGGCGCGAGCTGGAGTGGAGCCTGGAACAGACACGGCGGGACCCGTCCTTTCACCTCGTTGTGCTGAAGCTCGCTGACGTAGCTGTACCCGAGCAGGCCCGGCAGATTGGCACCGTGATCGACTGCCGCGGGCTCTGGAGGAGCAATGGGATCAATGAAGAGCTGTTTGCGGCACTCTTTCGCCGGGAAGGGCGCCGCGGATGGTTGGAGTGGGAGCGATTGTGGCCGGACGCCGAGGCGGTGCCGGAGGAGGTGTTCGACTACGCTGACTTCGAGTCAGACGGCGGGCTCGCGGTCGACTTCCGCTGCGGAGTTCGAGGGGAGACTCTGGACCCGAAGCGGACACTTTCGTGGCGGCTGACATATGAGAGCGGGGGAGTGACGAAGTGCGTGGGCGGCGAGGGCGAGGGCGAGCCCGTCGACTTGTCCATCAAACCCGGAGACCGCGTCGGGTCCTTCGTCTGCCGCCACAGGTGGGGTACCAGTCTGTCCGAGGGCGTCCCGCTGTGGATGCGGACCGACGGCCTGGAAATTACCCCGGACATCGTGCTTGATGGTTACTACGAGAGGCTGGGTACAGAGCGGCTTGCGGCCGAAGGTATCGAGATGCAGCTAGTGGTTGGCGGTTGGGATGTCTACGGACGAGCCCTCTCGGAGTTGTGGGTCCGACAAAGGACAACCGATCGATCTCCTTCCCGAAGTTCATGCGGATGGCCTTCACCCGCAGAGCATCTTGATCTCACCCTGTCGAAGGGACTCGGTGTTGGAGTGGTAGACGGCCGGATCCGTAGTATCGGTAGTAAGCCGGTGACCTACGGCATCGACGGCCAGATTCGGAGAATCGGCTGACAACGTCCAGAACCGCCCGGCAAGAGTACGTACGACGGCGCTAGTCACCGTGGGGCCGGCATTTGATGGGCGAGGGCGTGCGCGGCCTCGTGGAGCAACGTCCCGAGCACCTCGGCCGGGATGCGGGCGGTCCCTTGCCGCCGACGAACACCTCCGGCAGACGCACACCCGCCATGCTGCTGACCCTGCTGACCTGATCGGTAGCACATCGAAACTGCCCCAGCTTCAACCCGCCGCGGACACTCCGATTAGCCCGGCGCCGAGCACCATCACTACCGCGGACAGTTCCGGGTGCGGATAAGCGGCCCACACGCCTTCCAGCACAGCGACCATCGGCGCGTTGTCAACCCGCCATGCCGGCATCCGCCCCGGCTCGTGTGCGCCGTCGCGGCCGGGGTCCGCGAGTTCGCCGGCACCGTTGACGACGTCGAGGGCATCTTCGGGGTTGGGCAATGGTTTCCCACCGGCGGACACACCTCGGGGCTCGGTCCGAGCGAAGCAGACTTCCTGGCCACGTACTAGAAGCTGACGGGCGCGATGCCCGATTACCCCGCCGTACAGGCCGCCGCTGGTGGCGTGCTCGCGGCGCACTGCGCACGGCAGGCAGGCGGTGTAACTCGTGACCTCCTTTGAGCGACGGTTATCGGACTGGACACGGAGACGCTGTTCGGCGGCTTCAAAATCGACCCGACGAATGGTGTCTAGCTCAAACACGAGCCCGCACTCGTGCGCTGGACGCAAGGAGAATTAACAGCCGCGTAACGCAAGATGCTGAGGCTTATACGAAAGTCTCCTTGAAGAAGTACAGGCCGATAGCGGCCCGAAATGAGGACGAGAAGGTCTTCAGTGGTTTCTGTAGTCAGTGAAGAGAATCCGCCAGTTGGCCGAAGGAGCGGTCCCGGTGGCTGTGGGGGCCCGTGCGCTGGCCACCGTGGGGGCTTCGGTCGGACCTTCGTATCGGGCAGCTAGGGTGTGCGGGTGAGCACGTTCCTCGCCGCGATCCCCAGCCCGGACCGGGGCGTCTGGGAGCTCGGCCCGGTGCCGATCCGGGCGTACGCGCTGTGCATCATCGCCGGGATCGTGGTCGCGATCGCCTGGGGCGAGCGACGCTGGCAGGCCCGCGGCGGCGCGGCCGGCACCGTCACCGACATCGCGGTGTTCGCCGTCCCGTTCGGCCTGGTCGGCGGGCGGCTCTACCATGTCGCGACGGACTGGCCGAAGTACTTCGGGACCGGCGGTGACCCGGTGGCCGCGCTGAAGATCTGGGAGGGCGGTCTCGGGATCTGGGGGGCGATCGCGCTCGGCGGGGTCGGCGCCTGGATCGCCTGCCGGCGCCGCGGCATCCCGCTGCCCGCGATGGCCGACGCGTTGGCACCGGGCATCGTCACCGCGCAGGCGATCGGGCGGCTCGGCAACTGGTTCAACCAGGAGCTCTACGGTGGCCCGACGAGCCTGCCCTGGG
>JALZDV010000292.1 GCA_030862345.1 Actinomycetota bacterium
GTACAAGAGGGTGGACACCTGCGCCGCCGAGTTCGCCGCGACCACCCCCTACCACTACTCCGCCTACGAGTCCGACGCGGCCGCCGAGTCGGAGGTGCTCCCGCAGCGCGAGCGTCCCAAGGTGCTCATCCTCGGTTCCGGCCCCAACCGAATCGGGCAGGGCATCGAATTCGACTACTCGTGCGTGCACGCGGCGATGGCGCTGCATGCCGCCGGGTACGAGACGGTGATGGTCAACTGCAACCCGGAGACTGTCTCCACCGACTACGACACCTCCGACCGTCTGTACTTCGAGCCGCTGACCTTCGAGGACGTACTGGAGGTCTACCACGCCGAGTGCCAGTCCGGCACGGTGGCCGGGGTCATCGTCCAGATGGGCGGGCAGACCCCGCTGGGGCTGGCCCGCCGGCTGGCCGAGGCCGGCGTGCCGGTGGCAGGCACCCCGCCGCAGGCAATCCACCTGGCCGAAGACAGGGGAGCCTTCGCGAAGGTCCTGGCCACCGCCGGGCTGTCCACCCCGAAACACGGCACCGCCACCTCCTTCGCCCAGGCCACGCGCATCACGGACCAGATCGGCTACCCCGTGGTGGTGCGCCCCTCTTACGTGCTGGGCGGGCGCGGCATGGAGATCGTCTACGACGAGGACTCCCTGGCCGACTACATCCAGCGCGCTACCGAGACTTCCCTCGAGCACCCGGTGCTGGTCGACCGGTTCCTCGAGGACGCCATCGAGATTGACGTCGACGCCCTGTGCGACGGGAACGAGGTCTACCTGGGCGGCGTCATGGAGCACATCGAGGAGGCCGGCATCCATTCCGGCGACTCCTGCTGCACGCTACCGCCGATCACCCTTGGCCGCACCAACATCGACGCCGTGCGAGCGTCCACCGAGGCCATCGCGGCCGGCATCGGCGTGCGCGGCCTGCTCAACGTCCAATACGCGCTCAAGGACGACAAGCTCTACGTCCTCGAGGCCAACCCGAGGGCCAGTCGCACTGTGCCCTTCGTCTCCAAGGCGACCGCCGTGCCGCTGGCCAAGGCCGCCGCGCGGATCATGCTCGGCGCGACCATCACCGAGCTGCGTGCCGAGGGGCTGCTGCCCGCCAGTGGCGACAGGGCCGAGTTGCCCGCTGGCGCGCCGGTGGTCGTCAAGGAGGCCGTGCTGCCCTTCCACCGCTTCCGCACCCCCGAGGGCCACGGCGTGGACTCCCTGCTCGGCCCGGAGATGAAATCCACCGGCGAGGTCATGGGGATCGACACCAGCTTCGACGTCGCATTCGCCAAAGCGCAGTTGGCGTCCGGGACCGTGCCACCGACCTCCGGTCGCATCTACGTCTCTGTGGCACTCCGGCACCTGCCCAGGGTTATCCCTGCACTGAAGACGCTACAGGGCATCGGCTTCGAGATCGTCGCCGAAGACTGGACCGTCGGTCTGCTGTGGCGCAACGGGATCGCGGCAAGTGCGCCCGCCGAGGGCGACGACTCGGCGGGGGTCACGCGTCGGATCGGCAACCGCGAGATCAGTCTAGTCATCAGCCTGTCCGCGGGCGGCATCAACCGCAGCATCGACCGCGTGCTGCGCACCGCAGCGGCACAACACGCAGTTCCTTATGTGACAACGGTTGCCGGACTGCTCGCCATGGTCGGAGCGATCCGCGCCAGAAGTCGGACCGAGTTCACCATCTGTTCCTTACAGGACATGCACGCCCGTGGCCGCAGGTCCTTGATCGTGAGCTTCCAAGCGTGCTCCTTCGCCGGAGCCGTCGAGACCGAGATCTTCTCGATAATGCCGCCGCTCATCACGCTCAACACGCCGGACTAGGGAGGCTCACTGTGGTCATTTACTGGCAACAACCTTCCGGGAGAGGCGAACTCAGGGGGTGTTTGGGTATCACGTTTCAGGTAAGCGCTAGGGCTGAAGTCGTCATCGAACGCTTGGCCGAAACCGTCCACTATCGCCATTCTCCGGCGCCTCCGGTGCATGTGGGTGATAGAGGGGGCACTCTGCACACCAAATTCGGAGGTTTCGTTGATTACTAACCATGTATACGAC
>JALZDV010000333.1 GCA_030862345.1 Actinomycetota bacterium
TGCCGTGCTGCAACAGAACTACGCGGAAGTAAAGACTCGCTTCGAGGAGTCCATGCGGTTGCACCGCGAAGTCGGTGACACCTGGATGGTCGGGCTGGGCCACAACAACCTCGGAAACGCGCACCGCGGCCTTGGCGAGTACGACGAAGCCCGATCCGCGTACGCAGCTGCCTTGGCTACCTATCGCGCATACGACGACCAGTGGGCCCTGGCGATCATCTACGAGGACGTTGCCCTACTCGCCGGCGCCGTTGGTGCGGCCGAGTCCTGCCTTCGGCTCATCGGTGCCGCCGACGCGCTGCGGGAGCGGATCGGCTCCCCCCGCGCCCCGGATGTGCAGGCGCAGGTCGACCAGGCGCTGGACTCGGTGCGACCCGCTATCGGTGCGGCTTTCGACACCCTCCTCGCCAGCGGGCGGGAACTCGATGGCACCGAGGCTGACAGCGAAGTGCTCCGCGTCTGTCGATCCGGGAACGGGGCGTGATCTGCGGGCAGTCGGCTGCCGCACTGGGCGCTTGCGCTTGGTGGTCCCCGATGAAACAAGCTAGCTGAGCGAACCCCCGACTGCCGCCGGTCGCATCCGGCCCGACCGGACCGGCGAGACTGCCGACGCGACCCTCCCGAACCGTCCCGTCACCGCGTGTTCCGGCTCAGCGCCCCTGGTCGCCGTGCGCCGGCCCCGTGACGCCGGAGTCGACGTGGCTGCCCGTACCGGAATAGCCGGCCTCCTTGGCGCGGACGTACGAGGCCTCGATCTCGGCCTCCGCCTTGTCCCGACCGACCCAGATACCGGTTGCCACGGACTTGTTGGGCTCGAGGGCCTTGTACACCTGGAAGAAGTGCTCGATCTCGCGCTTGTCGAACTCCGGTACGTGATGGACGTCGCGCATATGCTCCATCCGCGGATCCGTCGCCGGGACGGCGAGCACCTTGTCGTCACCGCCGGCCTCGTCCGACATCCGGAACATCCCGATCGCCCGGCAGGTGATCAGGCAGCCGGGAAATGTCGGTTCGTCGAGGATCACCAGCGCATCGAGTGGGTCGCCGTCCAACCCGAGGGTGTCCTCGATGAAGCCGTAGTCCGAGGGATAGTGCGTCGCGGTGAAGAGTCGGCGGTCGAGCTTGATCCGGCCGGTCTCATGGTCGTACTCGTACTTGTTGCGCACACCCTTGGGGATCTCGATCGTAACGTCGAAGTTCACGCCCCATAGTGTGTCGTACCCCCGCGATCATGGAGCTGTGACCAGCCTTTGGGCCGAAATCCGGTCACAGCTCCATGATCGCGGGAAGAGAGCTTGAGTACCGAGGAGGAGCCGTTGCCAGCCAGACGCGCTGGGCTTGCGCCGGTAGGCATCCGGCGTCGGGTCCTGCTCGTCCTGCTGGCGTCGGTCTTGGTCGCCGCGGCAGGGATCACCACGCTCGTCGTCGTGCTCCGGGATCCCGCACTGGGGCCGTCGGTCCCGGCGCTGCCCGCGGCGGTCCTACCGGATCTGAATACCCCGGACCCGGTTCTGGTCGATGACGCAGGTTCCGAGCCGCTACCGGATCCGGCGGTGCTGGCCACCACACTGGCCGGCATCGTGAGCGATCCGAGACTGGGTGGACGCCTGCTGGCCCGGGTCACCGATGTCGTCGACGGACAGGTCCTGTTCGACTCGGCGGGCGACCAGCCGGGGACGCCTGCTTCCAACGCCAAGCTACTCACGGCAGTCGCCGCGTTGACCACGCTCGACCCCGGAGATCGGCTGAAGACGCGGGTGGTGGCCGGATCGACGCCGGGGGAGATCGTGCTCGTCGGGGGTGGGGACGCGACGTTGTCGCGTACGACCCCCTCACTGACCTATCCGGAGGCGCCGACCGTCGCACAGCTCGCCGAGCAGGTCCTGGCCAACCCGGGCCCGGCGATCACCAGCATCCTGGTGGACGGCTCGCTCTTCGCTGGTCCGGCCGTGTCGCCGTTGTGGAAGACCGGTGATGCGCCCTCGACCTACGCTGCGCCGATAACCGCGGCGATGGTTGATGGCGGACGCATCGAACCGGGCTCCCGCTCGCGCAGTGCCACGCCGGACCTCGATGCCGGCGCCGCCCTGGCCGCCGCGCTCGGGCTGCCGGATCTTCCGGTGAGCGCGGGTCCCGCCGCCGCCGACGCAGCCGTTCTCGCCGAGGTCGACTCGGCGCCGGTTTCCCGCCTCGTCGAGCTGATGCTCGCTCTCTCGGACAACGTGCTTGCCGAGTCGCTGGCCCGCCATATCGCCCTGAGAAGCGGTCAGCCGGCAGACTTTCCCGGCGCTGCGCTCGCGGTCACCGACGCCGTCGCGGCCGCCGGGCTGGACACCACCGGCGTACGGATCGTGGACGGCAGCGGGCTGTCGGCTCAGAACGCCGTACCCCCGAGGTTGTTCACCGACCTGCTGCGGGCGGTCGCTGCGCAGGACGGTGATCCGGATCTCGTGGCCATCTCCAGCGGGCTGCCGGTGGCCGGTTACGACGGGACGCTCGTCGAGCGTTATGCGGGCGGGCTCGCCGTGGGTGCCGGGTCCGTGCGTGCCAAGTCCGGAACGTTGAACGGGGTCAACGCGCTGACCGGGTATGTGGTTACAGCCGAGGGCCGAGTGCTGGCCTTCGCGTTGATCGCCGACCAACTTCCGCCCGGGCCGTTGATCGGCGGAGAACCGGTGCTGGATGCGGTCGCCGGGGTCCTTGCCTCCTGCGGCTGCCGCTGATCCGGGGGGTTCTGCATCGGCTATCAGGGGAGAATAAGTACGTACCTAACGTTGGAGGGGTCCCCTGAGTCGCCTGAAGGAGGGGTGTCGGGTTGGTAGAGGTGCTGCCCGCCACGGCCGGACGCTTCGAGGACGTCGCCGCCCTCCTCGGGCCCGGTGACAAGGGTGCCGCCGCCTGCTGGTGCCTCTATTACCGGGTCTCAGCTGGGGAGTTCAACCGCCTGCGGGGCGAGGAACGGCCGGATCACCTGCGCGCTTTGTGCGCTCGGGATCAGGCGCCGGGAATGCTCGCCTACCTCGACGGCGTGCCGGTCGGCTGGTGCGCGCTCGGCCCGCGCACGGAGATGGAACGGCTGCAGCGCTCCCGAACGATCCCGAAAGTGGACGAGCGCCCCGTCTGGAGCATCGTGTGCTTCGTCGTGCGTCCCGGTTACCGCCGCCGCGGAGTCGCGCGTGCCCTGCTCGACGGCGGGATCGCCTACGCCAGTAGCTGCGAGGCGGTCGCCTTGGAGGCCTACCCCGTCGACACGGCTGGCGGACGAATCAGCGGCACATTCGCCTATGTCGGCACGACGAAGATGTTCGAGGAGGCCGGCTTCACCCGAATCCTGGAGACTGCGGCTCGCAGCGCCGGCCTGCCGCGCTGGCTGATGCGCCGGGAGCTGTCGACCAGCTAGCGCCAGACGGGGCTCGCGTACGGTGGAATGCATGGGAACTACTTCGTGAGCGGCTCCCCGACCCTGGTCGACTGGGAGCTCGCGTCGCGCACGGCTCGACGTCTGGTACGCAGCGGACCCGAGGTCACCCCGGACGATGCTGCCCAGGCCGTCGAGCAACTCCTGCAACTCAGCGACGAGGCCGAGAGCCATGTCCGCACGCTGACCAAGCTGACCC
>JALZDV010000337.1 GCA_030862345.1 Actinomycetota bacterium
CGGTTACGACTGATCGACCAGTCGCGCGCGTTGGACAGCCACTTGCCGAACTGGCCGTGCTTCACATGGTCGGGCACCCAGGTGATCTCCTCGTTGAGCTCGACCATCCGCTCCTTGAACTTGGTCACCTCGACGAACCAGCTGGACACGGCCATGTAGATCAGTGGGGTGTCACAACGCCAGCAGTGTGGGTAGGGGTGCTCGTAGCTGTCCTGTCGGAACAGCACCCCACGATCACCTAACTCGGCCAGCAACGGCTTGTTCGCCTCGAACACCTGGAGCCCGGCGAAGCGGCGGGCCAGCGAGGTGAACCGGGCGTGCGGATCTACGGTCAGAACGACCGGGATGCCGGCCGCCGTACATACGTTGAAGTCATCTTCTCCGTGTGAGGGGGCCACCTGTACGACCCCGGTGCCGTCGTCGGTGGACACGAAGTCGCCGGCCAGGACGGTGAACGCATTCGGCACGTCGGCCAGCTGATCGACCAGGAAGTCGAAGACAGGGGTGTAGCGGCGGCCGACCAGATCGGCACCCCGGATCGTGTCGACCCGTCGTGCCCCCCCGAGTTCGCGCTCGTAGGCAGCCAGGCGGCTCTCGGCCAACAGGTACCGATGCCCGTCCGAGCCCTGCATGACGGCGTACTCGATGTCCGGACCGACGACGAGAGCGACATTGGGCACCAGCGTCCACGGCATGGTGGTCCAGGCCAGGACCCGCTCTCCGGTCTCCAGCTCGAACCACACCGTGCTTGCCGGATCCTGTCGGCTGCGGTAGACGTCATCCATCCGCGTCTCGGTCGCAGACAGCGGCGTCTCACAGCGCCAGCAGTAGGGCAGGACCCGGAATCCCTGGTATATGAAGCCCCTGTCGTGCAGGGTTTTGAACGCCCACATGACGCTTTCCATGTACGGCAGGTCGAGGGTCTTGTAGTCGTTGTCGAAGTCCACCCACCTGGCCTGGCGGGTCACGTAGCGCTCCCACTCCTCGGTGTAGCGCAGGACCGAGCAGCGGCAGGCCTCGTTGAACTTCGCGATGCCCATTTCGATGATCTCCGGCTTGCCCGAGATGCCGAGTTGCTTCTCGGCCTCCACCTCGGCCGGCAGGCCGTGACAGTCCCAGCCGAAGCGCCGCTCCACCCGCCGGCCACGCATCGTCTGGTAGCGCGGAACGACGTCCTTGACGTATCCGGTGAGCAGATGACCGTAGTGCGGCAGGCCGTTGGCGAACGGGGGGCCGTCGTAGAAGACGTACTCGTTGCTGCCGTTGGCACCGGACTCGCGGGCCTCGACACTGGTCTGGAAGGTCTTCTCGGCCGCCCACGTTGCAAGCGTGTCCCGCTCGAGGTCGGGCAGGTGCGGGGTCGGCGTCACCTGCACGGGCCGGCCGGTGCTGCTGCGATGCCGTGGATAGGACATCGGAATCTCTGCCTCGTTCCTCGCGCTCGATCGAACCTGGGTCTCGACGGCGCGAGGACGAGCGGCGGCGGCCATTGGCCACCGCACCCGCGGTACCACCTCGCTTGGTCCGCCGCCCTGTTGAAGCAGTGCGGACCCGCTCTGGTCGTGCCGGCTATAACGGGCCACTCCCGTCCGGTTCTACTGGGGTTGGTCCCGTGTGCGGGTGGTCTGGGACGCGCCTGTTCTTCCGGAGGCTCGCCGGTGATGGCCGGGTCGATGCCTGTACTGGCAAGGATAGTCGAGAGCACTCTGGTTGACGCCGTGGCCTGACCGGTTGACG
The DNA here is from genome assembly GCA_030862345.1 of Actinomycetota bacterium. Classification (GTDB taxonomy): domain Bacteria; phylum Actinomycetota; class Actinomycetes; order Mycobacteriales; family Geodermatophilaceae; genus JACCQS01. The sequence continues at coordinate 1,738 of JALZDV010000337.1, forward strand.
CCGTGGCCTGACCGGTTGCCCGAGGTGGGTGCCCGGCCGCGTGGTGTGCGTACGGGAGACTGTCGTATGGCCGCACCCCGTTTCTCTCGGTGCGAGCAGCGATTGTGAGCAGTGCGGACTTCGCACCGGCCCTGTTGGTCGCGGCGGTCGTCGTGCTCGTCGGAGTGCTGGCCGTCCGCCTGGCCAGCCGTCTGGGCCTGCCCAGCTTGCTGATCTTTCTCGGTCTCGGTTTGGTGCTCGGGGAATCCGGCCTAGGTATCGAGTTCGAGAGCGCCGACCTGACCCAAGTCCTCGGGCTCACCGCGCTGGCAGTCATCCTCGCCGAGGGTGGGCTGACCACGCGCTGGACATCAGCGCGCGCGGTCCTTGGCCCCGGGGTCGTGCTGGCAACGCTCGGAGTCGCGGTCAGCGTGGTGCTCACTGGCGGGGTGGTGATGCTGGTCTTCGGATTCGATCTCTCGACAGCCCTGCTCTTCGGCGCGGTAGTCAGCTCCACCGATGCAGCAGCGGTGTTCGCGACTCTCCGTCGGCTTGGCCTGCCGACCCGGGTGTCCCGAACGCTGGAGTTGGAGAGCGGCTTCAACGATGCTCCGGCCGTATTGCTGGTCATCGCACTGTCCGAGACCTTGGCCGACTCGGGGACCAGCCCGACCCCCGTGCTGATCGCGTTGATCGGTTACCAGCTGGTCGTAGGTGCCTTGATCGGCATCCTCATCGGCGTCGCCGGGGCATGGCTCCTGCGCCGCAGCGCCCTACCGGTGTCCGGGCTCTATCCGCTGGCCACCGTCGCCCTGTGCC